>JBDLHW010000059.1:0-10059 GCA_039715155.1 Campylobacterota bacterium
ATCAGTGCTGGTAAAAAAGCCCTGAGTGAAGTCATAGATGAGTTAAGTAATAAAAATAGTGATTTTAAAAGAGTCTATGAATCAATAGATAGTCACTTAAAACTCTCACGTGAGTGGGGCGATGCAAGTCTTAGATACTTTCTAAACGAAAGATAGACTAAGTATTTGCTTTTAAAGTGTATTATTCCCCCTTTAAATTAACAGATATATGAGATTTTATTGAACAAATTAGTAACAATTCTAACTACCCTCCTTCCAACTATACTTTTTGCATCTTTCAGTGGAACTATAGTTGATAAAACAACTTTTAAACCTATCAAGAACGCAACTCTTAGCGACTCCCTTAATAGTGTTAAAAGTGATGGAAATGGCAACTTTAAAATTGACTCCAATGAGACACTGTTTCACGTAAAAGCTTATGGCTACAGACCCCTTAGTGCCGGTTTAGACATGAATAATAGTCTATTGGAAGTTGAACCCATCAAAGTTAAAGCCTTATATCTGACATTTTGGGGTGCCAGCAATAACTCAGCAACATCAAAAAACGTCATGGAAACCATCGATAAGACAGAAGTCAATGCTGTTGTTGTAGATATCAAAAACGAATACGGTTCAACTCTCTTTTGGACATCATTTAAACAGGCTAATAGCTACGGTGCCCACAAGAACAGAACAAATAGAGATATCACAAAATTTATGAAGAAGCTCAAAGATAAAAATATCTACACAATTGCAAGAGTAGTTACATTTAAGGATGAACTTCAAGCCTCAAATAATCCAGACTACGCAATTAAACTGGACTCTAACGGAACTGTTTGGAGAAACCATGATAATATGGCTTGGGTAGACCCCTACGATAAACGCTCTCACGAATACGCAATTTCAATGGCGGAGGAAGCGGCTAAGGTTGGCTTTGATGAGATAAATTTCGACTATATTCGTTTTCCTGCAAAAAAGAGACTTAGATACTCTCAAGTAAATACTCAAGAAAATCGGATTAAGGCTATTAGTGAATTTTTAGATTTAGCTCAAGAGAGACTTAGAAAATATGGTGTCTTTATCTCCGTAGACACCTATGGAAACATCTGCTGGACAAAAGATGACAACGGTATAGGTCAAACAGTCACCGACTTAGCAGCTCACGCTGACTATCTCTCACCAATGCTATATCCATCAGGGTTCTCTAAAGGATCATTCTATTTTGAAAACCCATCTGAGCACCCATATGATGTCATATACAGAAGCATTAAAAATATACAAGATAGAATTGAACCCAATAGAGTTAGACCTTGGCTACAGTACTTTAAAGATTATGCACATAAAGGCAGACACTACAAAAAGAGTGAAGTCCGTGATCAAATTCATGCTACAGAGGATATTGATACCAGTGGATGGATGATGTGGTCACCATCTAGCAAGTATCATACTGAGTACTTCACCTCTACTCTTCATAAAGAGGGAAGCGATGTGCCTTTTAACTCTGTTCGTAAAGTCTTAGAGGATGGAAGATAACTCTCTACCAACAGATGAAACTCTTTTGAGTGGTTCATGTGAACCAAGTGTGCCAACTCATGAACAATCACATAATCAATGAGCTCTTTTTTCACCTTTATGAGTTCGCTATTGAGAGTTATGACTCTTTGGCTACTACAACTCCCCCATCTGCTTTTCATTTTTCTAAATTTTATAGCGGAAAACTTCAAATCCATTTTATTTGAAAAGTACTCAACTCTTGGTATTAAATATTCAGATGAAAACTGTTTATAAAAATCATCATAACACTTTAAAATATTTGTCTTAGAGTTTTTTCTTAACCTGTTTAGCTTTTGTCGTAAATAGTATGCATCTTCAACATCTATATTGTAGACTTCTCCAAAGAGCAACAACTCATCTTCGAGATTAATTTTTTGAGGTGTATTTTGAGAGAGTTTCAAAAGCTGTTTTCGTATCCATTTTTCTTTATCTAGCAGTAGTTTTTCTATAAAAATATTTGATACTTTTGGTGTTTTAAGCATTACTTTCAAGTCATGATTTACACTGATATAGCTATTTTTCAACCTTGGTTTACAGATATGCTCAACAGACAAATCTTTAAAGGTTATCTCACGTATACTCAATTGGGTCTTTTTCTCCTGCTATGCTAAAACCATTGAGTCTAAGCCTACAGCTATCGCAAACACCACAGGCTTTATCCTCATTTTTGTAACAGCTCCACGTGAGGTACAGAGGTACATTTAATTTTAATGACTCTTGAACTATTTGAGATTTTTGCAGATGAACCAAGGGCATTTTTATCTCTATATTTGTCTCATCTTTTGTACCAAGATTGATGGACTCTTGCATACTTTTAATGTAGGACTCTCTACAATCCGGATAACCGCTACTATCCTCTTCAACAACACCTATGCTAATTACCTCGGCACCCTCTTTTTCTGCAATAGCTGCAGCCATAGACAAAAAGATTCCATTTCTAAAAGGCACATAGGTTACAGGAACACCCTCTTCTACGCCACCAGTAGGCACTTCGATACTTTTATCTGTTAAGGCAGATGCACCCAGCTGTTTAAAAAAATCCAAATCCAGAACGTACTTCTCTTGAACATTTAAGTCATTACAGATATTATGAAAACACTCTAGCTCTTTAGTCTGCGTTCTTTGGTCATAATTAAAATGGACAGCTATAATCTCGTAACCGCTGTTTTTCATCATATATGCACTCAAAGTCGAATCCATACCGCCACTCATCACACATAAAGCTTTTTTAATCTGCTGTTCTTTTTTCATAATGTGATTTTAACATAATTAGCTGTACAATGAGGGCAAGAATGATAAAGGAGTTATTATGGAAGTCACATCTTCAACAACTGCTCCGGCAGAGACTGGAAAAGATCCTATGCAAAAAGCTATAGAAGTACAAGAAAAAGCGGTCTTAAAGCTTCTCGAGGGCTTAGAAGAGCAGTCCAAGATAGTTACAGCACAAAAAACCGGTATTGGACAGAATATAAATATTACCGGCTAGCCTCTTGCTTTTATAAACTATAAGTCTTGTTCGATATAATTGCCTTTATGATTGAACTTGACAATAGAACTTCGCTTGATGTTAATGAACAGCTCCTGGCAAAAATCACAAAAACTCTTACTAAGAAAGATATTGAACTTATCGTAACTGATGATGATGAGATGCGCAGTATCAACAGTGAATACAGAGGTATCGACAGACCGACAGATGTACTCAGTTTTCCATATGAAGATATGCCGATGTCCCCACTTGGAACTATTATCATATCCTCCTCTCACGTAGAAGAGAAAGCCAAAGAGTTTTCTCACACAAATGATGATGAGTTTACTCTACTCTTTATTCATGGACTTCTTCACCTTTTAGGCTTCGACCATGAAGTGGACAGCGGTGAGATGAGAGATAAAGAGAAAAAATTGATTAAGCAGTTTAACCTACCAAATAGTTTAATAATAAGAACAGAAGGATAATAATGGATTTTGGAATCTTTATAGCTGCAATGGCCGCTTTAATATATGGAGCTGACTTTATAATCAAAGAGTCTGAAAGAATTGCTCTTCACTTTAATATATCTCACTTTGTAATTGGTGCTACACTAGTGGCCTTTGGTACCTCTCTACCTGAAATGGCTGCATCCATGATGGCCGCAGGACAGGGTAAAAGTGATATGGCGGTTGCAAATGTTGTAGGTAGCGTAATCTTCAACATAACAATGGTTCTGGGAGTTGTTTTCATGATAGCAAAGACAATGCATCCAAAACGTAATCTTTTTGCTCTTGACAGTGCATGGGTTGTTGTTCCCTTAGTACTCTTTTTCATAATGGTTCAAGACGGAGTTATAGGCAGAGTTGACGGCGCTCTCTATCTACTTTTAATGGTTTCATATCTTCTATTTCTTTTCACAAGTTCAAAAGAGGATTTAGAGGGAGAGATAGATGAAGATTTGGCTACAGAGAAGTTTAACTGGAGTAGAACTGTTCCTCTTTTGATTATAGGATTCGCTTTAACTATCGGCGGTGCTCACTTTGTTATAGAGAGTGGTACAGATATCGCAAGAGAGTTTGGTATCAGCGAATGGATTATCGGTATCTTCCTAATCTCCCTTGGAACTTCTCTGCCTGAACTTGTTGTATCACTTGTGGCTGTTAAAAAAGGCAATGCAGAGATGAGTATCGGTAACATTATCGGCTCAAATGTTGCAAACTTCTCTATGGTTTTAGGGGCAGCTTCACTTGTAAATCCACTCACAGTAGACTTGCTTGCAACAAAGTTTGATATGTTAATTATGATAGCAGCATCTATAACTCTTCTGTTTATCCTGGCAAATAAACTTTACAATAAAGCTGGTGGAATCTTCCTGTTAATCATACTAGCTCTTTTTATTCAGAACTCTTTAGCTTAAAAGAGACTATTTCTTTATGTAATCAAGCTCCAGGAGCTTGTTATATATATCTGAAATAATTCCTCCAGCAGCGTGTCCACCGTGTCCACCGTGCTCTATCATAACCAACACAACGTATTGAGGGTTTTTATATGGCCCATAGGAAGTAAACCAGGCGTGAGAGCGTCTATAGTAAGCCATCTCATGCTCAAGCTTTCTCTTTTCGATATCCTGCTTAATCGCAACAACTTGAGCAGTACCGGTCTTACCGGCTATTTTAACTTTAGAGTGAAGATACTGCATCGCTGTTCCACTTGGATAGTTACACACTTCATACATCGCTTTTCGTATAATTGGAAGTTTTTTCAACTCTTTTTGGGTAAATATATCTTTGTACTCATTCTCATACTCTTCATCACCTATCATCTTTGCCAGGTGTGGTTTTGGAAGTTTTGCAGTAGCCAAAAGAGCTGTCTGTTGCGCTATCTGCATCGGAGTAGTTAAAAAATCACCCTGACCTATAGATGTATTCACTGTTTCACCTATATTCCAGCTTCTATTGTACTTCTTTCTTTTCCACTCACGGGAGGGAACGATACCAATAAATTCATTAGGAAGATCGATACCGGTTTTTTTCCCTAAACCATAGCGTTTAAAACCCTCACTCATCTTCTGGTTTCCTAAAACCAAACTTCCCTTATAGAAGTAGTCATCACAACTCTCTCTTATTGCCTTTCTGACATCAGTAACATTATGTCCCTTTTTCTTCCAACATCTAAACACCCTTTTTCCAAGAGGCATATGTGACTTACAGTCAACTTTCCACTTTTCATTTAAGTCAGTAGTAATGTACAAAAGACCAAGAGCGGGTTTTATCGTTGAACCTGGAGGATAGAGACCATTTATGAGTTTATTAGTAAATGGATGATCCAGACTAGATGATAGGTCATTATACATATCATAAGACATACCCGATACAAATATATTTAAATCGTAGTTAGGAAAGCTTCCTGCGGCTAAAATAGAGCCATCCACATTCATAACAATCGCAGCTCCAACCTTCTTCTTAAACAAGCCAGAGATATACTTCTGAAGTTCAATATCCAAACTCAAAGTGAGCTTTCTATCTTCATCGGCACTCTCATACTCTAACTCTTCTATCTCTTGGTTATTAGCATTTACTTTTATCTTTCTCATTCCAGGCGTACCCTGAAGATACCCATTGTAATACTTCTCAATGCCCGTCTTACCGGTGTATCCAATAAGTTCAAGTAGAGGATCTTTGTCTACATCTTTTCTATTTGCACGCGAAACATAACCTATAATATGTGCACCTATATTTTCATAAGGGTAGTATCTTTTTGGTGCCGGTATAATCTTTACGTTCTCACGTAAATTAAGTGTAGTATATACAGCTAACATATCTTCATAGGGAATAAAGTGCACAACATCAATAAAATTATGGTTATAGAATGAATCTTTTTTAATATAGTTTTTAACTATCTTCTCTCTGTCTAATTTGGGTAAAAGAGCAGTAATGTTGTCTAACTCTTCATTGAAAATATCTATATTTTTTTTACTTCTAAGATGTGGAGCAAGCTGTATTTTAAATCCAAGCTTATTTATGGCAACCGGTTTATTATTTCTATCTACAATTTCACCTCTTACAGGTGCTATCTCCTCATTTTTTATAGTGTTTTTATGAGATAGTTTCTTATAGTATACATTTGATTCGACAGCGAGAAAAAAAACTCGAACAATCATAGCTATCCAAACCAATGAAAAAACAATAATAATAAATTTTATTTTCATAAGAGACTCACTAAAAAGAATTCTATAATTATGTAGTAAATTATGTAAAGATTTATCTCAGGTGCCGGAAGTAAAAATATACTTGAAATAAGCACTAAATATACATAATAACCCAAATAAACCAATAAAACATATGCTATTTTAACACATGAGTTACAGCTAAAACTCTGTATTATTTTTGGCACTATAAACTTATGCAAAATCCCAAAATAGACTATAGTACTAAAAAGCATATATCCCTTATTTGCTTCAAACAGGAGAAGACAAAAAGAGACCAAGAGAAGCATAAGAAAATCATCTCTTTTGAGCGCACTTGAAAATAAAACATACAAAACTGCTAAAAGAGGCGGTAAAAAGAGATAAACAGAGCTTAAGCTACCATATATTGCAAACAGAACAATATATAAAAATGGTACTAAAGGTTTTTGATGAGAGATACTTCGTTGCATATCGGAAAGTGTTTACATTTAATACAGTCTGCCCAGATCTTATGCTCCGGGAGGGACTCTTTTGGAATTTCTACAAAACCTAAACGCTCAAAAAATGACTGTTTATAGGTTAAACTAAGTACTCTTTAAAGGCCTAAAGAACGTCCTTCATCCAGGGCCTTCAAAACTAATTGTTCACCTACTTTCTGCCCTCTAGCCCCCTCTTTTACAATGAGTGACCTAATCTCTCCAAGATATGATGTATGAAGGTGAAGAGCCGTAAAGCCTACTAGTTCACCATCTAGAAATGCTAACATATAAGATCTTATATTTGTTGCTATTTCATCTTCACTTCTGATTAAAATAACCCCTGAATCCACCTCAGGCTGTACAAGCTCTTGCATTTTTGATATATCTGAAAGCTTAGCCTTTGCGTACTCAATCTTCATCTATGCTCTCTTGGAGTATATCATGGATAACTTTTATAACCTTATGAGTACCTCTTTTTTTGGAACTCGAGACCATCATTGCATTTGGGAACTCACGTCTAAGGGCATTTTGCTCTTTTTGGTTGAGTTTATCTATTTTAGTAAATATTTGTAGTATAAACTGATTTTCTCTTACATTATCAAAAAGAAATTCACTTACCGAAGTATCAATATCAAGGTGTGGATGTCTACAATCAACAAGATGAATAAAAAGTTTAATCTGCTCTCTTTGAGAGATATAGTCAGTTAAATTCTTTTCCCAATCATGTTTGATAGACTTTGAGACCTTCGCATAACCAAAACCAGGAAGATCAACAAACTTTGCAAATGTTTTAAGCGATGAATCCCTATCCATAAAAGTCACATCAAAGTAGTTGATGAGTCTTGTTTTCCCTGGTGTTGACGACACTTTAGCAAGACCTTTGTGATTAGTCAGAGCATTTAAAAGTGAGCTTTTACCTACGTTTGAACGTGCCATAAACACAACTTCATTCTGCTCACCTGACTCTGGAGCAGCAGATACATTTGGAGCAGAAGTTATAAATTTTGCGTCAACTATCTCTACCATAACTACTCCTTTGCCTCTTCATCTGGGATATTAAATATCATAATTACAGGTTCAGACTCAACCCCTTTGGCATAAGCTTTTCCTTCTGTAGTCTTAAGAACTACTTCCTCGCCAATAATCTCTTTTTTCTCATTCACTTGCTTTAGGTGAACATCCTTAAAAAAATGATACTCTTTTTCATTTGGAAGATATATAACTTTCCCCGCTTGACCTTTATAAACAGCGCCTTGCTTGGTCTCTATAACAAAAGAGACATCACCTACTGCTATAAACTTTGTCGGCTGATTCTCTTTATCTACATAAATTGTAACTTCTGATGCATTCAGCTCATCATTTTTCTTGATTATATTTACGTCACCACTAAAAACTGATACACCTGTATTTTCATCTGCTTTAAAAGAGTTCGCTTTTATCTTAAGGTCCTCAGCGCTGAGAAGTGAAGCCAAAAAGAGTGTAAAAAGTATTGTAAATTTCATATTATTTTTCCATTATTTGATATGTTGCTGTGACATTTTTTGATTCTACTCTATTTAAAGAGTTATTATACTTCACAAATGAGCCATTAACAATGTTTTTATCTTTATAAGAGACATAATCAGCATCAGCAGTAGCTATAGTCGTTTTTTTATCATAAACAACCTTGCTTGTCTCAAAGGCTAAGCCATCTTCCCTAGAGTACAAAACATTATCTTCCAGCTCTACGACTTCATCCTTATAGAGTCCGTGTTTTGCTCTCATATTTGCTATATACTCTTTAGAATTATCCGTATAGTCTATCTCAAGAACAGTGTATCTGTCTTCATACCTGATAGCGCTCTCTCCAATCATAATGGTCTGAAGCCCTGCTCTATCTAACTCATGAAGTGTAAAAGATGTCAACTCAAAGAGAGGAACATCATCAAAATTTTGCTTTTTAATATTCATAGGTTCAAATAGAAAAAATATCGCTATTAAAGCACTGAAAATTATTGCAAAAAATATATTTATATTGATACTCTATTCCTTAAATCCAAAAAGACAAAAACTCATCTCTCTGATCATTATCATCAACTATTATATCTATCATCTCACGTACTGCACCACTACCGCCACTATAGGTCAAAACTGTTTTCACAAGCTCACGTATCTCTTTTACACCATTACCAGGTGTAAAGCTTCTTCCTACCTGAGAGAGCATATTGTAATCATTAAGGTCATCACCAATGGCAGCAACCTCATAAAACTTCAGACCGAGTGATTCAACTAACTCTTTTAAAACTCTATCTTTATCTTTAATACCCTGAAAAAGATGCTGTATCCCAAGCTCATCTGCTCTGCGTTTAACGATGTCTGATTGACGACCTGTAATAATGGCAACTTGATTACCCATTCTTATCCATGTTGCTATTGCCAGTCCATCTTTAACATTAAAGTTTTTGCTCTCAACACCATCAGATGAGTAGATTATTTTCCCGTCAGTTAAACAACCATCCACATCTAAAACAATCAGCTTAATCATAAAACGTCTTTTGTACTTGGAATTCCAACTCTGTCATTCTTAGCTGTAGCTCTTCTAATAGCAACCGCAACCGACTTAAACGCAGCCTCGATTATATGGTGTTTATTCTTACCACGAAGTTCTATTATATGCGCACTTATTCTAGAGTTGAGCACAAATGCTCTAAAGAACTCTTCAACAAGTTCAGTGTCAAACTGCCCTACTTTACCGGTTACATTCAGTTCATAAACCAAAAAAGGACGGTTACTTAAGTCCAAATCACAAGATACGCAAGCCTCATCCATAACAATATTCGCACTTCCAAAGCGCTCCATACTCTTTACAGGATAGATAGCGTCCGCCAAAAGTGCACCAAGAACAATACCTACATCTTCAACACTATGGTGATCATCGATATGAGTATCACCCTTACATCTGATTTCTAAATCAATCAAAGAGTGCTTTGAAAAACTCTCTAACATATGGTCTAAAAAGCCAACACCTGTACTTATACTACTTTTACCAGTGCCGTTTAAATCTAATGAAATAGTTATATCTGTCTCTTTTGTTGTTCGTGTTTTAGTTATCACTTCTTATCCTTCTCTTACTATAAATGCTTTGTTAAAAACACCTTGAGATTTATAGTCTCTTGCTTCCTGTTCGCTCTTAAAGCCCTTCAACCATACCTTAAACATTCGACCACTTTCGCCTTCGATATCTTTAATTATAGTTGTATAACCATCAGTATTGTTATACTTCTCTTGTGTTTTAAGAGCACCTTCTATTTTTGAAAAAGAGGCAATCTGTAGTGCAAAATTTCCTATAGCCTTTTTCTGCGGAGCTTTTTTCAACACTTTGGCGCTCTGTATACCTCTTTGGCCTTTTGTTT
>JBDLHW010000006.1:0-23837 GCA_039715155.1 Campylobacterota bacterium
CCATATTGCATTACAAAGAAAGCTTGATAAATTATCTTCATCATCATATACTCTAAAACAAAAGTATTTGTCAGCTGTATCATCTCTTCCATCGTCTCTGCTACGGAAAAAGAGTCCCAAAGAGCAAAAATCAGTAAAAATGAGAGCAGCATCTCATCTATGAAAAATGCCATTGCTCTTTTTTTAGTCGGCGCTAAAGTTATATCTTCACGATGAAGAATATTCTCTATCTCTTCTTGCAAACTATCTACCCCCTACAGAGCTTGATAAGCTATATCAGTTCTTATTTTTTTACCGGCAAAATGAACCTGACCACATCTCAGGTATGCTCTGTCTCTTGCTTGTTTAATTGTATCACCTAAACCTACACAGACTAAAACACGTCCACCATCAGCGTAAAGTTTATCATCTTGCATACTAACACCGGCAAATGAGATATGAGTATTTTGTTCTATGTCTTCATGTAAAACACTATCTTCTATAATTTCAGCCGGAGTTGAACTTGAGTATGGATAGTTCTCACTTGCCATTACAACACCCACTGCATACTGTTCAGAAAACTCAACATTAATATCTGATAGTCTGTTTGTAGCTGCTTTATAGAACATGTCACTTACACTTGAAGTCATAAGAGGCATAAGTATCTCACACTCAGGATCTCCAAAACGTACATTAAACTCCAGAGTGATCGGCTCACCGTTTACAACCATGATACCGATAAAAAGAACACCCTCAAAAGGAGCACCCTCTTTTTTCATACCATCTAAAGTTGGACGAATAATTCTATCTTTGACTTTTTGGTACAGCTCTTCATCTACAAGTGGAGTTGGAGCATATGCACCCATTCCACCAGTATTTGGCCCTTCATCACCATCTAAGAGGCGCTTATGGTCTTGGGCAGCTTGAAGAAGTATATAGTCATCTCCATCACATACTGCGAACATTGAAAGTTCATAACCATCAAGAAACTCTTCAACAATTACTTTTTTACCGGCGTCACCAAAACTTTTACCGCTTAACATTTCACCGATAGCTTTTTTAGCTTCATCATGAGACTGGGCGATAATTACACCTTTACCACCACATAGACCATCAGCTTTTACAACAATAGGAGCAGTTAACTTATCTGTAAACTTGTATAAATCTTCAATAGAATCACTCTCTATATAAGCCGCTGTTGGAATGTTGTATTTTGCTAAGAAGTTCTTCATGTAAACTTTTGAACCCTCAAGCTGGGCAGCCTCTTTACTTGGTCCAAAGATTGTAAGACCTTTTGCCTTAAAGATATCAACAACACCATCAACAAGTGGAGCTTCAGGACCGACAATAGTGAGTTCAATCTCATTCTCTATTGCAAAGGCAGCCAACTCATCATAATCTTTAATATTAAGATTAGTCCCTAGATTGTTTGTAGCACCATTTCCAGGTTGAAAAAATAGCTCGTGATTTTCCTCTTCATTCTTAATTGCTCTTGCAATTGAGTACTCACGTCCACCACTACCTAAAATCAAAATCTTCATTAGCATCTCCATAAAATAAAAAAAGTATTTATTGAAATGATAAAATCAGCTCAATAAATACTTTGATTGTGAATAGCCCAAGAAGCCGTCTCGCTAATGGTTCGGTTCTAAAAGCCGAATTTGGGCGAAGAGAGAAGATCCTAACGGCGGCAATCTCTCGGCAGAGTTAACATACCTCAAGTGAGACCGTCGACACACGAAAATCCTACTAGTTCGCAATTTGATAATGTAGAACCCTCAATTGTGCGAAGTATCGAACTTCTCAGACTATTAGCTATATTATACAAAAAGGATACTTGATTTTTCTTTTGACTTAGAGGTTAAAAGCAATTTCCATACAACTATCTATAGTTGTCTTCTCAGACAAAATATACTCTATCTCTTTAGGCACTGCTTTAGCAGTTGTTTTACCTATCACAATTACTTTAGATTTATTACTTATCTCATGTGTTTTTAAAAAGCAGTTGAGACTCGAGGGTGAAGTAAATATCAAGATTGATTCATCTTCCACATTTACATCTAATATCTCTTGTGAACAATCGCTCTCATAAACTATCTCTTCATCAATGTTGAAGCCATCATTTTTACAAACTGCAACAAAGTCAGAAGCTACCACTTTCGCCCTGAGATAGAGCCATTTCGTATCTTTAGGATAACTTTTTATCTTATCTGCTAAATTATCACCATAGCCACCACCAATATCTAAAACTCTGCCGCCTAAACTCTCAAAAGATGCAGCACTGGCAACTGAAACACAGAGTCCTTCTTTTTCTATGTACGACTGCGTTTCATACTGTTTAAGAGCTTCGGATGTCTGTTTTGAAGTGATAATCAAGTAGTCATATTTTGAGAAATCAATTTGAGGTTTTAAGAATTTAATAGCTAAAGAGTTAACACTTATTGCGTTTGGGTGAGAAGAGATAGAAAAAAGATAGATTGGTTTTGACATTTATTCTCCTAAAATTACAAAACTTCAAATTATAAAAAGTTTGGTTTAGGTTGTAATGTTTTTAGGTGGAGAGATAGTGAACTATCTCGTAGCCTAAATCATTGCAAGATGA
This sequence comes from Campylobacterota bacterium, assembly GCA_039715155.1. Taxonomy (GTDB): domain Bacteria; phylum Campylobacterota; class Campylobacteria; order Campylobacterales; family Sulfurimonadaceae; genus Sulfurimonas. Next base: position 2,582 of record JBDLHW010000006.1, read on the forward strand.
GCCGAAATTTTTCTTAATTTATTCCCACTCTATTGTTGCTGGTGGTTTACTTGATATATCATATACTACTCTATTAATACCATCAACTTCGTTGATAATTCTTCTTGAAATTCTCTCTAGTAAATCATGTGGAAGGTGTGCAAATGTCGCTGTCATTCCATCAACAGCTTCTACAACTCTCACACAAACAGTGTTATCATAAGTACGGTTATCACCCATAACACCAACAGATTTTACATTGAGTAGAACGGCAAATGCCTGCCAAGTTTTAGCGTAGTATCCACTCGCTTTTAACTCATCAAGTAAAATAACATCAGCCTCACGCAGAAGTGTTAAATCAGGAACATTCACATCACCCATAATTCTAATTGCAAGTCCCGGTCCAGGGAATGGGTGACGGTTAATCATACCCTCTGGAAGTCCAAGCTCTAAACCGATTTTACGCACTTCATCTTTAAATAGTTCACGTAGAGGCTCAATCAACTCAAAATCCATCCAGTCAGGAAGACCACCAACATTATGGTGAGACTTAATAACCTCAGATGGACCATTTACAGAGATAGACTCAATCACATCAGGATAGAGTGTACCTTGAGCTAAAAACTTGATACCATCATGTTTTTTAGCCTCTTTTTCAAACTCTTCTATAAAAGTGTGACCGATAATTTTACGTTTCTCTTCTGGGTCAGAAATTCCTGCTAACTTTCCTAAGAAATTATCAACAGCATCAACAGTTATAAGTGGAGTTTTCAGATTGATTTTGAAGACCTCTTCAACTTGTTCACGTTCACCTTTTCTTAAAAGTCCATTATCAACAAATACCGGAATCAGCTGATCACCAATCGCTTCATAAAGCATAGCAGCAACAACAGAGCTATCAACTCCACCACTAAGACCACAAAGAACTTTACCATCACCAACTTTTTCACGAATGATTTTAATCTGCTCTTTTAAAAAGTGCTCCATTTTCCATTTTTCAGTTACTCCACAAATGTTTTTTGCGAAGTTACGAAGCATCAGGTAACCCTCTTCAGAGTGTTGAACTTCTGGGTGAAACTGCATTGCATAAACACGTTTTTCTTCATTTGCGATAGCTGCATATGGAGAGTTGTCAGATGTAGCGATAGGTGCAAAACCTTCAGGTAACTCATCCACTTTATCAGAGTGAGACATCCATACAATTCTATTGTCATCACAATCCGCTAAAAGTGGAGACTGAGTCTCTAACTTTAGTTCAGCTTTTCCGTACTCATGATGAGAAGAGCGTATAACAGAGCCACCAAAGTCAACTGCAATTCTCTGCATGCCGTAACAGATACCAAGAACTGGAATACCCATAGTGTAAACACCTTGGTCTACCTCGTATGCATCTTCATTATAAACAGAAGATGGACCACCGCTGAGGATTACACCTTTTGGATTTTTTGCTTTAATCTCTTCTACCGAAGTGTGGTAAGGAAGAATTTCACAGTAAATTTTGTCTTCGCGAAGACGACGTGCTATAAGTTGAGTATATTGAGAACCGAAATCTAAAACTATGATGCTAACATTTGTCATATAAATGCCTTTAAAAAGAATGGAATAATTAATTCTAAAAGGATACTATAAAAAAGATTAAGATTTGATTTTATTTGAAGTTTTGTAGATTAGAAAAGCATAAGTCCACATTCCCACATAAAGCATGAGAATGCAGATAAAAGTTGAAAGTTAGGTATTAGTGACCTATACCTAACATCTGATACTGAACATACCAAACAGCAATAGAAACAAAATAACCAATAACAATTGTCCATGCATATTTCATATGTGCACCAAATGTATAAATACCTGGTAATTTACCCATAACACCAACACCGGCAGCAGAACCAAATGAAATCATTGAACCACCAACACCCGCTGTAAGTGTAACAAGCATCCACTGATCAAGTCCCATCGTAGGAGAAGCTTTAAGTACTGCTGACATTACTGGAATATTATCTACAATAGCAGAAAGGAAACCAACCCCTATATTTGACCAAGTCGGCCCTAGAACTGATGGATCATAAACTACTGCAGCTAACGCTAACCAACCTATGAAATAGAGTGCACCAACAGCTGCTAGAATACCGAAGAAAAACATCAATGTATTATTTTCAATTTTTGCTATTGATTCAAATACCTTAAAGCCTTCTCCATGCTGTCTTTTAAGTTTATAGTCATACATTTTAAGTAGTGCTAAACCAAACATCATTCCCCACATTGCAGGAAGGTGTAACATTTGGTGCGACATTACAGCAGAAAATATTGTAAATATACCCAGTCCCATAACAACCTTAGCACCTCTTGACATTTCAGGTTCAACCTCTTTAGACATATCTATTTCAGGTGCTGTATCAGGAACAAATCTTGAAAGGAAGAATGCAGTTACTAAGTAGCCTATAATTGATGCTGGAAACAGAAACAGAAAATCAACAAATGTTCCCTTACCCGCTGTCCATGCCATAAGTGTTGTAATATCACCAAATGGAGACCAAGCACCACCGGCATTTGCTGCAACAACAATATTAATTGCACCTGGTACTAAAAACGCCTTGTTTTTTTGCTCGATTGTAATAAGAACAGTTGCTAAAATAAGCGCTGTTGTTAAGTTATCTGCAATAGGAGAGAGGAAAAATGCTATAAATCCTGTAATCCAAAACAGTTTTTTATATGTATAACCCTTTGAGATAAGATTAAACTTTAACTTCTCAAACACATTCATATGGATCAAAGTCTCAATATATGTCATAGCAACAAACAGGAAGAAGAAGATACCTGCAATCTCAAGTATTAAGTGATTCGCTTCTTGATGTACCATATCCATATTCAGACCGTTTAGCGCATAATAAAACGCAACAAGCATAAACATAAACGTACCTATCAGTAGAGCCGGCTTCGCCTTATCGATATGATAGTGCTCTTCCATCGCAATAAAAAAGTAACCAACTATAAAAATTGCCAATGCTGCAAAACCAACCCAAGTCATAGTAATATCTGGGTGAACCATAGCTGCACTGCCACCTCCACTTGCCATTAAACCGGCACTTGTCAAACTAAGCATTAATAAATACTTTAACATTCTTTCTCCTCTGTTATTGTGTGTACACCTATAGATTTCTCTCTTGCTAAAGCAGATTCTACAATCTTTCTAGCCGTTAGCAGACGAAATTTCAATAGTCTACCAATTTTTTCATTTAAAAGAGCATTAATTGAGCTTAATGCATCATTTAATCCACTTTTTGTCCTAATAATTGAAACATTTTCCCACATAATTCTACGTAGCTGATTCTTTTTAGCTTTATCTTCTTTAAAGCTCATTACCTCATCAGTGACTCCAAACTCTATAGACTCCTTTTTATCACTAAGACTTATAATGTCTAAGACTGCTTCTTTTGCAAAAACCAAACCCTCCAAAAGTGAGTTTGAAGCGAGTCTATTGGCTCCATGAACTCCGCTCGAGGCAACTTCGCCTATTGCATAAAGACCTTTTATATTAGGAACCCTTCCTTTTAAATCACTCTTTATTCCACCAATAGCGTAATGGAATGCAGGGGAGATAGGAACCCTCTCCTTAGGGACATTAAAACCTAAAGCTCTTAAGTTTTTACAAATATTTGGAAATCTCTCCTCAAAATATTTTTCATCAAAATTATTAAATACCAAATAGAGTTGCATTCCGGTTTTTTTCTTGTACTGATACATAGACTTACTCACTATATCACGTGAGGCAAGTTCCCCTCTCTCATCATACTCAAATAAAAACCTTTTACCATTTTCATCTTCAATAGTTGCACCCTCACCTCTCAATGCTTCTGTTAGCAACATCTTCTGAGCATTTTCGCTATTGACAAAAACTGTTGGGTGAAACTGCAACATCTCCATTCTCTCAAGCTCTATGCCTTTCATAATACAAAGACCTTGCATATCAGCACTTATACATGGTGCATTTGTGTGATACTCATAGAGTGAACCGACTCCACCACTTGCAATAACTACACTATTGGCATATATATTTCTGCATTGACGATGATCTAAGACTGTTACACCGTAGCACTCACCATCTTTTATAAGCAGGTCAACAACACGTGTATCACCAAGCATCGCGTGAGGATTGTGTTCTAGTAAAAAATGGTGCAGATATCTGCCGGTAGCATCCCCACCAGCATGAAGGATTCTCTCGCATGAGTGTGCAGCTTCTTTTGTATATAGAAGCTTTCCATCTTCGTCATGGTCAAATTCAAACCCATTCTCTATCAAATCATCTATAGCCTCAATAGAGTTTTCACTCATTATCTTTACAGCTTCGGCGTTACAGAGTCCGGCACCAGCTTCTAAAGTATCTTTTATATGAAGTGGAATATCAGCCTTGTCCCGTGCCAGTGCAACTCCGCCTTGTGCATAAAAAGTGTTACATTTAAAAGTCTCACGTTTGTTTATAACAAGAACTTTTTTATTTTTTGGCAACTTCATCGCGGCATAAAGTCCGGCAATTCCAGCACCTATAATGATTACATCAAATTTCATCTACTTTTTAGTGCCCTCATTATTATTTATATTCTGTTTCTCTATTACAAACTCCACATTTTCATCACCTTCTGGTGCATCTTCAGTGTAAAAAGGAGCCGCTTTATATCCACAGGCACTTAGACTTAACAAAAACACTGCTATAATAAACATATGAAAAATGCCAGTCAAATTATCTCCTCTATTCAAAATAAGCCTCAGTTTTCTAAACTCTCCCGCTTTGCATGCATAAAGAGAATAGAGTCTATTTTTGTACCGGCTCTGCAAAGAATGATAAAATTCGCGTACATAAAGAATGAAACTCTTTACTTTGTACTCAATCATCCAGCCGGTAAACAAGAGTTTGATAATAATATACAAAATATTAAAATCGCTTTAAATTTCCACACTCCCGAGGAATGCAGTGAGACTTTGATACGAGATATCAAAGCTTTTGTAACTCACACTCCAAAAGCCACCATAAAAACTCAACCAAAACAGAGACAAAAATATGCTGAGCGAGCTTCTGGTAATTTTAAGATCAATATAAAAGATGAAAAATTAAATAGCTTAATAAAAAGTATTCAAGATATAATTAAAGCAAAAAATGACACTTAGAGAGACTGTAAACCAACTCCCATCATCACCCGGTGTCTACCAATATTTTGACAAAAATGGCAGACTGCTCTATGTTGGAAAGGCAAAAAACCTAAAAAATCGTGTAAAAAGCTATTTTGGCTCAAATCTTTCACTGAGAATCCAGAAGATGATATCTCAGACTCTTTCAATGGATTATATAGTTGTAAACTCTGAACATGACGCACTTATACTGGAAAATTCACTCATAAAACAGCTAAATCCAAAGTATAATATTCTGCTTCGTGATGATAAGACATATCCATATATATACATTGACAACTCTGAGCAGTATCCCAGATTCGAGATAACGAGAAAAATTATAAAAAGTAAAGATATCAGTTACTACGGTCCATACTCAGTTGGGGCTAGAGATATTTTGGACTCTATATATGAGATATGCAAACTTGTTCAAAAAAAAGGGTGTCTAAAATCTAAAAAACTCTGCCTTTATCATCAAATAGATAAGTGTTTAGGCCCCTGTGAACTTCCGGTTTCACAAGATAGATACAAGCAAGAGTTAGACGCAGCAACTCATCTAATACAGAATAAGAGCACTTTGATAGGTAAGCTTCAAGATAAAATGGCTTTCTATGCTGAGGAGTTACGCTTTGAAGAAGCTGGAGAACTTAGAGACAGAATTGAGAAGATCAGTCGCTCCGAGATAAAGAGTGAGATAGACTTTGCAAGCAATGAAAACTACGATATATTTGCAATACAAAACTCAGATACGAGAGCAGTTGTTGTGAGAATCTTTATGAGGGATGGAAAGATCATCTCTTCATCTCACGACTTTATTCAGCTCAACGACGGGTTTGATGAGGATGAACTCTATAGCCGCGTTTTACTAGAGTTTTATTCAGGAGAAAAGCCCCCTATCATCGCTCCTATTCTCTTGGCAAAAGATTTTGAAAATCTTGACATTATAAAAGAGCATTTAAGCAGACTCTTTGAGAAAAAAGCCACTCTCACAGTTCCTATAAAAGGAAAGAAGAAACAGCTCATTGAATTAGCTCAACTAAACGCCAATGAACTTCTAAGAAGAGATAAAAACTCTAACAACAGAAAAATCTTAGAAGATTTAAAAGAGCTGTTTGGTTTACAAAAGATTCCTTCTCGTGTAGAGGTATTTGACAACTCTCATATCTCTGGTGTTGCGACTGTTGGAGCCATGGTAGTTTATGAGAACGAGAAGTTTGATAAAAAAAGTTATAGAACTTATCATCTTGAAGCCAGAGATGAGTATGCTCAGATGAGAGAGACCCTCACAAGAAGAGTTGAGAGTTTCTCTAAAAACTCTCCACCGGATTTATGGATAATAGATGGTGGAGCAACACTTCTTAAATTGGCATCTGAAATTTTAGAATCAAATGGTGTATATATAGACCTGCTTGCAATATCCAAAGAGAAGATAGATGCCAAAGCTCACCGGGCAAAAGGTAAAGCAAATGATATACTCCATACGAAAAATGAAATATTTAGACTAAAAAACTCTGATAAGAGACTGCAATGGGTTCAAAACTTACGAGATGAAGCTCACCGCTGTGCAATTACATTTCATAAAAAAACAAAACTAAAATTGGACAAAGAGAGTAAACTACTGACAATTAAAGGGATTTCTGAGGCTAAAACAGTAAAACTTTTAAAACATTTTGGAACTTTTGAAGAGTTAAAAAAAGTAACAGTTGAGGAAATAAGTGCTGTTTTAAGCCAAAAAGATGCAGAAATTATTAAAAAATATTACAACTAAGTTTTATTTTCATTCATTTATGATATATTTGTGATAATTATAGTTTTAGCACTAAATATAAGGTTTTTTAATGAGCACAGAACAAGAATTTGTAGATCTTAGAGTAACGCCTGTTGATGAAGAGTATATCTATGTTGGCGATGTTATCATCAGCCAGACTGATTTAAAAGGCGTAATAGTATACGCTAATAGAATGTTTTGCGATACATCTGGATACAGGGCAAATGAACTAAACGGACGGCCACATAGTATTATCAGACACCCAGATATGCCAAAAGCTGCATTTGAGAAGATGTGGGAAACAATAAAATCAGGCCAGACTTGGAATGGCTTGGTTAAAAACTTGAGAAAAGATGGCTTATACTATTGGGTTGATACAGAGATACTTCCCCTTAAAGACGCTGATGACAATGTTACAGGGTACATAGCTGCAAGAAAACCTGCCTCACGTAAAAATATCGAAGAAACAAAAGAGATATACGCAAGAATGTTAGAAATCGAAAAATCATAAGGACGAGGAATAGTTAATGTTAATTTATAATTTTCAAAAAGAATTTGTCGGTATAGATGAAGCAGATTTAGAAGTATTTGGCTATACTGATCTTTCTGAATTAAAAGCAGAATCATCTGATTTTGCAGATATGTTTGTGCGAACACCAGGATACATACATAACTTTAAACATGTGCACTGGATAGACTTTGTTACTTGCGCTGATCCCTCTGAGCAGTCAAAAGTAATTATAGAAGTAAACTCTAAAACTTATAAAGCAGTTTTGGGTATTGATACTGTTTATCTCTCGGACAGTCCAACTTCAAAAGCCTATCTAATCAATTTAAATAACTTAAGAGCTTTAACTCTTCAAGAAAATGGAGAATTTTCTGAAGATATCGCCAGAAAAAAACCTCCAAAAATCGAACCTACTGTTGGACATGCATTTAATATCTCTCAAGAAGAAGTAACCGCTGAAGCAATCCCTGAGCTTGAAGGCTTTAAGCCATTTGAGGATCTTCAAGAGACTCCTGATGTTGAAGAGGTACAAGAGACTCAGGAGATTCAAGAGATTCAGGATATCCCAGAACCTACACAAATAGTACCATTGGATATATCTTTTGATGATGAGATTGATGAGTCAATGTTTGATAAAAAAGAAGAAGAGCCTGTTTCTGTTAAGACTCCAGTAGAAAAACCAGAAGAGGACTCTTCTCTTGATTCACTTAGTCTAGACTTAGGTGACTTAGGATTTGAAGAAGAAAAACCTGCAGAAAAAGCTGCTGTATCAGTGGCTGAAGAGGATGATGGTTTTGATTATAGCTACAACTACGATCCACAAGTTGCCTCTGATGAACTTGGGCTTCCTATTGACCTAATCGAAGAGTTTATTCAGGATTTCATAGCTCAAGCCAAAGAGTTTAAAGATGAGCTATACAGCTCTTTAGACCAGGGTGATCTGGAGAATGTACAGGTTCTTTCACATAAACTCAAAGGTGTTGCCGCAAACCTAAGAATCGAAGATGCCTTTAATACATTAAGCATAATAAATACTTCATCGGATATCTCCGAGGTAGGAAAGTATCTTAATATCTTCTATAAAATAATTGCTAAACTCTCAGGTGAAGAGATTCAGATGGCTCAACCAGCTGGTACTCAAGCTGTTGAAGCCGAGCCAGCAGAGGCAGAAACTGTCGAAATAGAAGAGCCTAAAATTGAAGAAGAAGACGATGATCTTTTTGGAGATGACTTAATTTTAGACTTTAAAGAAGAAGCCGGCAGTGATACCGACAAAGAGAGCCTCGAAGAAACAGAGAGTACAGAAACTATAGAAGAGCCTAAAATTGAAGAAGAGGCTGATGATGATTTATACCTAGACTTTGATGTAGGCATAAAAGATTCTGAAGTTCCTCAAAAAATCGAGATGCCAGAACTGGCTGATGATGATTTTTTAAATGATAGTATAGAAGATACAGTTGATATGGATGACTTGCTTTCAACTGATGAGGTGCCGGAGAAAACTGTAAAAGTAGAAAAAATTGAAGCACCAGACTTTGAGGAAGATGAAATAGCTATAGACTTTGCTGAGGAAGAAGAGGAACTGCTTAACATTGAATACTCTAAAGAGTTAATCGCTAATGAGATTGGACTAGACCAAGAGAGCTTTAATGAGATTTTTGAAGACTATATTCAAGACTCTAAGTCCTCTGCGAACACTATACGTGAAGCGCTAGCGGAAGGTGATTTTTCCAAGTGTAAAAAAGAAGCTCTGAAGTTAAAAGGTATGAGTGACAATATGAGGGTTCACGATTTCAAAGAAGAACTTTCAAGCTTAATCAACTCAACAGATAAAGATGAACTGCTTCAAGCAGTTAAAAAAATAGATGCAGTTATTGCACAAATTTCAAAATAAAGGTCTAGGTAGATGCAATTCGGATTAAAAAACAGACTAAGACTAATCAGTCTCTTTCCAATTATTATTCTTTTCTCGATTACGAGTTATTTCGTTTACAACTCGTATGAAAACTATAAAGCAGCTCAATTACTACAGGATAAACTATCTGAAAATAGACAGTTAAATGAACTTGTTGGAAATATCTCTCGTGAGAGGGGTATGACAGTAATGTATCTGGGGAACTCATCTCCAAATACACTTCGTTCTCTAGAACAACAGAGAAAAATTGTTGATGAGAAAGGGGCTTCATACTTAAAAAATGTAAAAGAGAATGCTGTTTTACACGACCACTCAAATGGTACTCATAACTGTAAGACTTGTACAAACTCCGAGTTAATCGCAGCATCACTGAAAAGTATAAAAAGTACTAGACTGCTTGTAAATGAGCATCAAACAGACTTCAAAACTGTTTATACAGATGTCTATGGTATGGCCCAACGTAAAGCGCTACTACAACTTGAAGAGATTATTTCAAATCAGATGGACTCTGAAATCAATGGACTCTCAATAGAGTATATCTCTTTTGTTAGATCTAAAGAGTTTACATCTGCTGAGAGAGACTTCATCTCATACACTATTGCAAGTTCTGCCGAGCTTGAAGAAGAGGATCTCAACTTATGGATTTCACTCATAGCAAAAGCTGATGCGATCAGTTATGATACACTTCAGAACAAAGCATTAGTTGCTCAGCTTGATGAACTCTTTAAAAATGAAGACTCACTAGAACTTTTTCAAGATATAAATAGTGAAAGAGCAGGAATAGTTGCATCTGCTGCTACAGGTAAGTATGAGACTAGTTCAGGTATATGGTTCACAATGCTCTCTGAAAAAATAAACTCTCTCTCTCAAGCAGAAGATTTAGTTCTAACGGCTATGGATGATAGAGCTGTTCAGGTTAAAGTTGAAGCTCTGCAGTTTCTTACTATTACACTATCTATTTGGGGTATTTCTATTATCCTTGCTATTCTAGGTTTTCTCCTTTCAAATGAGATTGCCAGAAATATCAAGAACCTTGAAGAGGTACTAAAAAGAGTTGCGGCCGATGCTAAAAATATCGAAGGTAATGAGATTCATGAGAGTGATATTAATCTTGATACTGCGAATGGTACGGCTCAAGCCTATGAGCTTCTTGAAGAGATTATTGACCAGACTAGACGTGATAAAGAGTCAGCCCAAGAGGCAAGTGAAGCTAAATCAATGTTCCTTGCAAATATGTCACACGAGATTAGAACTCCTCTAAACGGTATTGTTGGTTTTACGGAACTTCTCAAAGATACAGGGCTTGAGGAAGAGCAGCACGAGTTTGTTGAGATTATTGAAAAATCATCTGAAAACCTTCTTGAAATTATCAATAATATTCTTGACCTTTCTAAAATTGAGAGTAATAAACTCGAGATTGAAGATATTGCCTTTAACCCTGTTGAAGAGTTTGAAAGTGCAGTTGAAGTTTATGCTGTACGTGCAAGTGAGAAACATATTGACCTTGGTTGTTTCATTGATCCTGAACTTGAACATCCTATTAAAGGTGACCCGACTAAGATTAAAGAGGTTATTATCAACCTTCTCTCGAATGCGGTTAAGTTCACAAGTAGCTCAGGTTCTATCAATGTTGACATTAGAAAACTTGACTCTGAGGAACATGGTAAAACTAGAGTAAGATTTGAGATTCAAGATAGTGGTATTGGTGTTACCAGTGAGCAAAAAGCTAGAATCTTTGAAGCATTCTCTCAAGCCGATACATCAATTACACGTAAATATGGTGGTACTGGTCTAGGTCTTACTATTTCTAGTAGATTTATTGAGCTAATGGGCGGACAGCTTGATCTTCACTCTGAACCAGGAAAAGGTACTACATTTTACTTTACAGTTGACTTTGAAGAGATAGAGACACTTAACGAGAGTGGAAAAGGCTCTTTTGCAAGTATTAATGCATTAGTACTACAATCAGCTCATAAAACAAAACGTCAAGAGACTTACCTCTTAGAGTACTTAGACTTCCACGGGGTAAGCTATACACTCTTTAAAGATATAGCTGAGTTAGAAAATCTACAGAGACAGATTAACTATGACCTTATCTTTGTTGATTATGATTACACAAAAGAGGAGCTCTTACCGGAGTATGATAAGTTACCACAAGAGTTAGTTCTACTTACTAAGTCTTACTTTATGAAAAAAATCGATTCTATGAATCTTAATATCTTTAAAACTCTTTATGAGCCTTTAAATAATTCAAAAGTAAAACAAGTTCTTGAAAACTACCATAATGAAAATTTCAATGCTCAAAAAGCTAAAAAACAAAACCGTAAAAAATTCAAAAGTAATGCATCTAAATTCGATGCTAATGTACTAGTTGCCGAAGATAATATCATTAATCAAAAACTAATCAAGAGAACTCTCGAAGACTTGGAGTTAACTGTAGATGTTGCATCAAATGGTCTTGAAGCATTCCAAAAACGTAAAGATGGTAATTTCGACTTAATCTTTATGGATATCCAGATGCCATTTATTGATGGTGTTGAAGCTACTAAAGAGATTTTACAGTATGAAGAAGATTATAGTCAACCTCACGTTCCTATAATTGCTTTAACAGCAAATGCCCTCAAAGGGGATAGGGAGAGATTCTTAAGAGCTGGTCTTGATGAGTATACTACTAAGCCATTAGTTCGTGCAGAAATAGTATCTCTACTTAACCACTTTTTAGCAGATCACGCTTTAGATGACGCTACTCCTAAGCCCGAGTCAGTTGTTGAAACAGCAGATGATCATCAAGATATAAAAATAGAAGAGTCCGTTGATAATGCAGACTTTATCATTGATGCGCCAGACTTTGAAGAAGAGAGTTTAAATAGAGTAGGTGAAGCTGTAGAAGATGTGATTAAAATGGATGAACCAGTAGTCAGTACTGAAAAAGCATCTTACAAAGCAGATATCCTTCTGGCTAAGAAAAGTGCCTTTGAGACAAAACTCTTTGTTAAACTTTTAGACTCTCTAGGTTATACATATGAGACTGCTTCTTCTTCCCAAGAGTTGACAGGGATGATTGAAGCAAATAGTTACAAAGTGATTATGTTTGACAAAGAGTGTGAAGAACTTAACTTAGAAGATTTTGCATCTCTGGTAAAAGAGTCAAATATAGGTAGAGATTTAGATACATATCTGATTCTTATAAATGACGCTTCATCTCAAGACAACAGTGATGATGCACTATATGTACATGAAATAATCAAAAATGTAGTTAACAGAGATTTACTAAGACTACTTTTTGAAAAATTTATTTAAGGAATATTTAAATGACAAAAGATGATTTAATAGTATTAGCAGTAGATGACGATATGATAAACTTAAAGCTTTTAAAATCTATGCTCAAAAAAAGCGGTAGAGTTGCAGAAGTTATAGAAGCGAAGAATGGTTCTGATGCCATTGGAGTACTTAAGAGTAGAAATGATATTGACCTTATCCTACTTGATATAATAATGCCTATAATGGGTGGTATAGAGATGCTAAAAGTAGTACGCGCTGATGATAACCTTCGTCAACTACCTATTATTGTTCTTACAACTGATGAGACTAAGAAAGGTGAAGCACTGGAGTTTGGAGCAAATGGTTTCTTGATGAAACCTATCAGAAGTGAAGACTTAGTTAAAAAGATGGCTACTGTAATAGTTTAAAAACTCTTGCGCAGGTTCTGCTTACTATGCAAGAACCTGTTTTAAAACTTCCTCTACTCTGGTAACACCTACAATCTCTAAACTCTCTCTAACTTCCTCTGGAATATCTTCGAGGTCTCTCTCATAATTTTTAGCCGGTATTAAAACTTTTGTCATTCCAGCTTTGTGAGCAGCAATCAGTTTCTCTTTAAGTCCACCTATCGGCAGTACATCTCCGCTCAAAGAAACTTCACCAGTCATTGCAATCTCAGAACGAATCTTTTTTGAACTCAGTATTGAAGAGACAACACTCACCATCGCTATACCGGCACTTGGACCATCTTTTGGTGTTGCACCATCTGGAACATGGACATGAAGATCATAACGTTTATAAACTTCACTGGCGTCTATTTTTATCTTATCTTCTTTCTCTTTAAATGTGACAGGTATATTTTCAGAAGCAATTTTGAGTTTTTTCGTATCAATAAGAGTCTTTACAACACTCATTGCAATTCTAGCCGACTCTTTCATTACATCGCCAAGACTACCAGTTAACTGCAGATTACCCTTACCTTTAATGCGAATAGACTCTATCTTTAAGACATCCCCGCCAACAGCTGTCCATGCTAATCCGTTCACAACACCTACAACAGGAACCTTATCCGTTTTTTCAATCTCAAAAACACTTTTATCAAAGAACTCTTTTAAATTTTTTAGACTAACCGACACTTTTACAAGATCTGAGTTTTGCAGTATATCTTTTGCAACTTTTCTGCTCATATCTGCTATTCTGCGGCGCAGGTTACGTACACCTGCCTCACGTGTGTAACTATGTATAAGTTCTTTTAGTGCAGACTTAGAGATACTAAGTTCTCTATTTTTAAGCCCATGCTTTTTAAGCTCTTGGGGAATTAGATATCTTTTGGCAATCTCAAATTTCTCCTGAGGAGTATATGAGCTTACAGTAATAAACTCCATTCTATCACGCAGTGGTGCCGGAATGCGTCCTACATCATTTGCAGTTGCAATAAAAATCACATTGCTCAAGTCTAAATCAAAGTTTAGATAGTAGTCTCTAAATTCACTGTTTTGTTCAGGGTCTAAAATCTCTAAAAGTGCAGCCGTCGGATCCCCTCTTTGAGAACGTGAGACCTTATCTATCTCATCTAAAACTATAACAGGATTCATCTTTTTAGCATCAATAAGACCTTGAGTGATCCGTCCCGGCATAGCTCCAACATAAGTACGTCTATGTCCTCTTAGCTCATTAACATCTTCTAATCCGCCAAGAGCAATTCTAATCAACGGACGTTTCAGTGCTGTAGCTATTGAGTTAGCAAGAGAAGTCTTACCAACACCCGGAGGTCCTGAAAAACAGAGAATTGCCCCCGCACTCTTTTTCTGAGATATACCACGGAGTTCAAGCAGTTCTTTTACAGCAAAATACTCGACTATTCTCTTTTTCGGTTTTTCAAGTGAGAAGTGGTCTTTATCCAGCTGTTGTTCAACATTATCTATCTTAAGAGGTTTTTTAGCCACATCACCAAATGGAATATCTAAAACCCAATCAAGATATGTCTGAGTCATCGAAGCGTCCGAAGAGTCAGGGTGCATACGTGAGAAACGCTCTACCTGTTTGTTAATCTCTTTAAAGGCATCTTCACTCATCTTCTCTTTTTTAGCTTCAAGTTTTACTCTGTACTCTTCTATCTCTTCATCTCTGGAAGTATCAGTACCTAACTCTTTTTGAATCTGTTTTAGCTGCTCTTTTAAGAAGTATTCTTTGTTCACTTTTTCTATGTGAGTATGTACCTTAGAACGTATCTCTTTTTGCAGTTTGTTCGCTTCAATCTCATCTATAAGATAGTCAATCAGGTCCAAGAATCTTTTCTCAGTATCTGCTTGAATAAATAGATTATACGCCTGCTCTTTTTTTAACTTAACTGTTGAACAGATCAGATCTATAATACGATTATGGTCATGATTCTCTTCTATAGTTCTTAGCAGATCCGGCGGGAAGTAGTTACTTACATTTGAGAGTGTTCTTACCTTCTCTCTCACTATCTCTAAAATTGCATCAATTTTGAGTGAATTTACACTGATCGGCTCTATTATATCTACGTGAGCAGTCAGTGGAGTATCAGATACTTCATAAAGAGTTTTTGCCCTAGCTAAACCTTGAAATAGAACCTTGACTCTACCATCAGGAAGGGCAACTTTTCTCATTATTGAACCAACTACTCCCGCATCATAAAGAGATTCAAAATCTCTTTGACCCTCATGGGCTGCTTTAGTTGGACAGACAATCACTAAAGTATTCTCTTCTATTGCCCGCGTTGCTGCATTTATATTCTTCTCATCACTTAAAAAGAGTGGTGAAATCATAAATGGATATAAAAAAAGTTCATCCTCTGCTATTACCGGGATATCAGCTGGAAAATCTCCATAATTGCTTAGTTTCACTACTTCTCTCCTTCGATAACTGAGTTACGTGAGACAACACTTCTTGTATCGGGTACCATAAAACCATACCAGCTAGAAGTTCCGTCACCTTCAAACCAGGCACGATACCAAGAGCTGTTGGCTCTATCTATTTCTTCCCATTTTATCCATGGCTGTAGTTTTATCGAACGGTAATACTCAGCACTCTTAGGCTTATCCAATCTCTCATAAAGGTCGGCAATTGTCTCATTTAGAGCAGCATCAGCCATATAAAGGTTTGTCACCATTGTGTCTAAAATATCATTGTACATAGAGTTTGGATAGTTTAGGCGAAACTTCTTAGCCTCATTTATCGCCTCACTTATCAGCGCTTGATCACGTCTAGGGTTTGGCAGCGCCATATATTTAGCTTTAATCTTTAAAAACTCTGCAAACTCTTTCTCATTCGGATTTGCATATCTTTTTATATACTCATTTAAAAAATGCTCACTCAGCAGATACTCTTCATAATGCATATGTGCAATTGCCAGTATCATAGTTGCCTCAGGCAAAAGAGGTGAGCCAACGTGCTCGCTTTGAAGTGAAGAGTAGTAGTTATCAGCCCTGTCAATACTACCGTCTGAGATAGACTTAACTATCTTTGCATACCAGTAAACTGCCGGTTTGTTGTATTCTTCCAATTCCTTAGAGCAGCCACTAAAAAAGATAAATGCAACTAAAGAAGCTAGTAAAAAGTTTGTTTGTGATTTCATAAAATATATTCCTAGTTATAAATAGGTTGTTATTTTATCTAAAGATATATAACTTCTCATTAAATATATCTATTAACAGTGATTATTTTACTTTTTTTGTTTTTTGGTGTACAATAGTCCTATCCTTTACAGTTAAAGGGCAAATTTTATAATTAGGGGAGATAAGATGAAAAACTTATTGAAATTATTTAGCTTAATCGCTATGTTATTGGTGCTACCACAAGTAGCTCTTGCAGGAAATGGGAAAAGTGACGAGTCTCAGTCTAAAGCAGAAGAGATGAAAGCTCAAACTGAGCAGATGCAGATGGAAAAAGCTGCTGAACAAAACAGAGAAGTGAAAAGACGTAATGCAAAATACGACCCTAACACAGAAGCTACTGAGCCCACTTCTCCTCCGGCTGATGAATACGACCCTATGGCGGGTTAATTTCACTTATCAGATCTCCCAAATATACAATTTGGGAGGCTTATAATTAAACTCCAAAAACAGCTACACATTATGTTAAAAGGCTTTAAATGAAATTTGATATTAGTATACCTCTTCTAGGCTTTGAAGATATAAAACAGGTAGAGCTGCAAAAGGTAGATGAAATTTTTATGAAAATGCAGTCATGTGAAGATGAAAATATATCCTTTACTCTTATAAACCCTTATGTATTAAGAGAGTATGATTTTGAAGTTCCACAAAACGTATTAGATTTGCTAAATATAACAAAAGAGTCAAATCTTCTTATTTTAAACATAGTTTTAATCCAAACTCCGATAGAAAATTCCATAGTAAATTTCATAGGACCGCTTATCTTCAACACAGATACAAAAAAGGCTGCACAGATCATTTTAGCAGAGCCTATTGGCTATGGAGTTGCAGAAAAAATATCCTCTTTCTTAAAGAAATAGTCCCCTTACCAACATCATATTTTATTGAATTTAGTTACTTTAAGATTTCTTTTGCATATATAGTAGTATAATGGAGCATTGATAAGCATAAAATGTTACCGAGCCCCGTTGCGAGGTGCCTTTAATCTACTGCTGTTACAAGGAGCCTGTCATGAAAACTTTTAACAAAGCTTTTTATTTCCCGCTACTGTTTTTATTTTTTTTATTTAATCTCACAACTTCTGCTGGCGCTGCCCCAATTCCATTTACAAATGTACAAATTGATGGTCAGAATAGTGTTACCATTAATGGTTCAATACTGCAAATAGGTAATCAGCTTATATGTAAAAATGGGAATGATGGTAATGGTAATTCCGGCGCTGACGGCGGTACTTGTACAGAGCCAGATCCAGGTACACCAAATAATGATTGGCTACAATATAGAGCTAAAATTGACACAAGTATAAATGCTCCATTTAACACTATGGCGAAACTTGTCATGCAAAGTGGTGATGAAGTTCTACTCGCCAGACTCTACTGGTCTGCCAGAACAACTGATGAAGCTAATGCAAGTAGTGCTAGAGCAAGAGAGATACAAATCAAAGGTCCAGCTTCA
This sequence comes from Campylobacterota bacterium, assembly GCA_039715155.1. Lineage (GTDB taxonomy): Bacteria > Campylobacterota > Campylobacteria > Campylobacterales > Sulfurimonadaceae > Sulfurimonas. The sequence continues at coordinate 20,266 of JBDLHW010000006.1, forward strand.
ACAACATATACTCAACTTACAGCTTTAGAAGAAGATCATGGCTGGGATAATACCATAGATTATGGTGTTTCTGTAGATGTAACTGAATATGTAAAAAGCAATGGTGCCGGTGATTACTATGTTGGCGACATCCTGACACGCAGTGGGGAAAAAAGTATTTACGCTTCATGGCAGTTGGTTGTAGTTGTTAAAAATGCAGCTAGGAGTTTAAAAAACATCACTATCTATGATGGCTTTGAGTCGGTATATCAATCTAGCATCACTGTGGATGCGAGTGGTTTCATTACACCTACAGGAACAGATTTATTTAATGCAAATTTATTTTTATATACTGGAGAATCAGATGCTGACTATGGTGATAGTGTTGAGATTTTAGCTGGAGATGGAACTACTTGGCATTTATTAACGGATGGACAAGGAACGACAAGTGATGTTACTAATGCAAGTGTCTATTCCCCAGACTATCTCTCAACTGGCTATAGATCAGATGAAGATGGTATGGCAGATCCAAACTTTAGAAACGTTCTTGGTGTAGATATAGATAAACTACCCATAAATGATAAACTAGATGCATCTCAACAATTTCTTTCTAATTCACAAACTTCTACTCAGATAAGATTAACATCAACTACTGACAGATACTCTCTAAATATGTTCGCATTAGAGACTGAGGTTTACGTACCTGAGTTTTGTTACGATTATGCCTATAAACAACAAGGTAAATATTTTACAGAGTTAAATAGTGGAGACAATAATCCAAGGATTGTAGGAAATGTCCTCCTTCATGAGGAGGTTGAAGTAACCGTTTTTTTAAGAAACCTTGTTGAATCAAGTATTCAAGTCAATAATATGGTTGTAAATATTTCAGATATAAATGAGACTCAAGCCCCATATATCAACGGCAGTACAAGTTGGGCAATGGTACCAAGAATTGTACCAGAAGCTATAAGCGAAAGTGATATAGACAGCGCCCCAACTTATATTCATGGCATAGATATAGGAGAACTCAGTTCAAATGATTATTTTTATATTTACTATAAATTGAATCCTCAACAAAGCGATCTTGATATGCCATTAAATGTAGAAGCCACATATAGTATAAGTCTAGATGATGTAACAATTCCTTATATCCTTAAACTAGGTAAAAATATCAAAATGTGTTCAAACTCTAACTATGACTACGAACCTACACCAGGTACAGTCAACATGGTGCATAATGATTACTACTCAAATGGGAATACTTATTATAATCTTCCAACACAAATCACATCAAGAGAGGGTAATTTCAAGGTAATATCAATCGATCCGGATACAGATGCACCAGTAGGGATTGTAGAGAATTCCGGTGTATGGGTTGAGCTCATTAATGCATCTGCATTTCATGACACTTTTACATCTTGTAAAGAGTTAGAGAGTGCAATTAGCCCTCGGGTACGTGTCGAATTTGATGCTAACACCTCATCTGTAATGTTTAATCGGCAAACACTTATTGATATCGCGATTGCAGAAAATGCAAAAGCCGATGCAAATAACTCCTCTTATGTTCCAAAGTTATTAGCTAGCTCTGACTTTTACAAAGAGGCGAATGAGAATACAGCATTCCGTATATCTTATGTTAAAAACACCGAGAACGGAAGTTATCTTCAATGGACAGATGAAGATGAGGATAACTTATGGCTTCTTAGTAACTTTACACAAGCCGTACAAGATATTGGTAAGTGTGTTGTACCTGTATTTTACTTTGATAAAAATGGCAACTGGCAAGCAGGAGCTGATGGAAACGGTGTAACTACAGTTGCTTCTGCATGTGGTAATAATGGTAAGGCAGAGATAAGTGTATCAAACAAAGAAGCATGTGAAGAGTGTATCTATGGTAACTTTACTGAGCTGATTTGTTCAAGAGATAATTTTTCTCTTAGACCTGAAGCTATTTTGATAAAACTCAATGATCAGAACCAAACTGACTCAACTGTAGCAAAAATTAAAATTGGAGATGATATATCCGGTGTTCCTGTTTCAAGTGGCAATCAACTTCATATGGCAGCTGGTTACCAATACTACGTGGAAGTAAATGCGACTAATCATCTTAACAATGCAGCTTCTCCCGGTTACACAAAAACATATGGAATCACAAATGCTGACAAATATCTTTATGTATGGGATGACAACAACAGTGCTTGTAACGATGAAACAGACCATCAACTCGATATAAGATTTTTAGAAGGTAAGGCTGAACAAAACACATCAATTAATCAAGTTGGTCTCTATAGTTTAAAACAGATAGACAAAGAGTGGACAACTGTTGATAACAATCCAGATTTTATGAGCCATCATGGTGATGTAAACAGTAAGTACTTTTTATCTAAAAATACTCCAGACTGTATTCTTGACAGCTCCATTACTCGCGATGTAACTGCCAGTGCAGTTACAAGTCCACTGCAGGGATGTGATATTACCTCTAATCATAATAGCAGTGGTTCAAACCTAGAATATAGAGACTACTCTATAGAGATTCATCCGTATAAATTTCAAATGACCTCGATAATGCCACAAGTTGGTATAAATCACCTGGATGTAAATGATACGAGTATAACTACCTCGCCTTTTGGCAAACCTTATGTTTACATGAGCGATATGTCATTTAACAATAATCGTGACCAAAATATGTCATATCATCTCAATGGAAACATTGTAGCTGCTGGTTATAATGATGTACAGCTAACTAATTTTGTTGACTCTTGCTATGCGAAACCTCTTGATCTTAATGTTAGTAAATCTGACACTACTCTGCTAGATGAAAGTGGAAATCAAATTTTCTTTCAAGCAAAATTTCATGCTCGCGACATTGCTGGAGCAGTTATGTCAGCACATGATGTGGATGTAAATGAGACTGTAGGTAGCGCTAACCCTATAAGTATTCAGACAACAGATAAGCACTTTCCTAAACTGTTAAACGGCGCAATGAACACTATTTTAAATATAAATTACAATAGAGATATAAATGTAAGTGTAAATCCAAAATCTGTAATATTCAGCAGCTATACTGCAAACAACAGTATAACTTTTAATGCAGATATGAGTGCAACTACCACAGCCAAGGGAAATGCGGAGAAGTTAATTCCTGCGGACAACAATATAACCTTTTACTATGGTCGTACTAATGCACCAAGACAGAGGTTTGTAGGTCCAACCGGCGATGCCTTTATCTATTATGAAGTCTATTGTAACGGTACAGGATGTAATAAGAACACGCTTCAAGACCTTGCAGGTTCAACATATACAGATGATCCGAGATGGTTTAAAAACACTAAACATGTTGTGGCTACTTTTGGAAACTCTGGTACAGTAACGCATAAAGCTGCAACTACTCTGGTATCTCCTACTGCAGCAGCACCTTATGACAATACTGTTACTGGTCAGACTAAAGTTCCTCTAGCATATGATGGTTCTAGAGGCTATACATACAAAACTACTATGCAAAACAGTGCACCAGGATGGCTAATCTATAACAAATATAATGGAGATGCGACTACAGTTCTTAACAACGAATTTGAAGTAGAATTTGTTAGTGG
>JBDLHW010000060.1:0-10041 GCA_039715155.1 Campylobacterota bacterium
AGTCACTCAATTTTGTACCATTTTTATGAATTTTATTGAGAAATTTCTTACGGATATTTGGGTTTAAATCTTCATCATCAAGCAGAGTTTGTGAGTAGCCGTTAATGACAGCAATAGGGTTTTTAAACTCATGAGAAATTGCGGAAATAATGTCATCTTTTTGCTGGTTTGAAGTTTGGAGTTTTGAAGTGTATTTAGATTTTTGTTTATCTTTTTTCATCAGTATTTGAGATACTTTAGTTAAGAGTTTCGTGATGTTGGAAAACTCAAGTGAAAAGTCTGAACCGATATACGTTGTTTTTCTTTTCTTAGTGAGAGAACCTAAAAACTCTGCAATCTTTTGCATCTCACGTTCAAGCTCTTTACTAATCCTATATGTAATTGTAAAAACAGCTATGAAAAAAAGAGTCAAAACGACAAGTATTTTTATACCAAGTGAATAGATCTGCTCATTAATACTCTCCAGCTCTTTTGAGAGTCTGATATATCTCTCTTTAGAGTTTATGGTGTACTTTTTTGCGATATAGAGCAGGTCTTTATTTATTGTCTTAGAGTGTCTGATTTTGAAACCATACTCCTCTTTTAGTGCCTGCATAATCTCATCTCTATATTTATGATTGTCCATAAAAGTTTTATCTTTGTGCGACTCTGCGACTACAGTACCATCTTCTGAAATGATTGTAAGTCTGAGCTTAAGAGAGTTTTTTATATTTTTTGCAAAAACATCTAAATCAGAACTCTTTTTCAGTTCAAAAGATATGATCTCTATGTTGTTGAGAAGTGAATCTCTGGTTTGAGTAATGTAAAAATCTTTTGTCCAGTAGTAAACTATCGCTCCAACAATGAAGAATAGTATAGAGAAGATTACAATGAATTTTCGAAAAATTATCTGATGGAAGCTTAACAAAAGATATAGCCTTCACCGCGAACTGCTTGAATATAGTTTTTCTCACCACTTGGGTCGATATTTTCTTTGAGTCTTTTAATGGCTACATTTACAGTTTTAAGTTGCTTGTTAATGCTGTCTTTCCAAACACGTTCAAGTAAAATATCTCTAGTTAAAAGTATGTTTTGATTTTTCATAAACTCTAAAAGCAGGTCGTGTTCAAGATGGGTGAGCTTAATATCTTCATCATCAATAGTAAAAATTTTATTGGATGAGTTGTAAGTAATATCTCTATATTTTATAATATCTTGATGCTTTTGAGTTCGTTTGATGAGAGCTTTCACTCTCGCTTTTAACTCATTGAGGTTAAAGGGTTTTGTGATGTAATCGTCACCACCACTATCAAAACCTTCAAGTATCTCATCTGAAGAGTCTTTTGCACTCACGTAAATAACAGGTTGATTATAACCCTCTTGACGAAGTGAGGCAATATATCTGCTACCTTCAACACTAGGTAAGTTTCTATCCATAAGTATAAGAGAGACATCCTCTTCATCAAGCATGTCTCGAACATTTGAAGTGTCAACACAGGTGATGATATCGTAGCCCTCTTTACTAAGGGTATACTCCATCAAGTCTAGGATATCTTCTTCGTCTTCGACTATTAAAATAGTTTGTGTCATTTGGAGTTCACTTCTTCAACTATTAGAATTGTATTCTTCATAAGAGTATTATATCCTATTGTTTAACTACGAAAATTTCCACCAATTTTTGCATAAACCAGCAGGTTAGCTATTGAGATTGCACGTGAGGCAATTTTCCCGCTTTTTCTAAGCGCTCTTAACATTCTGTGGAATTTTTCGAAACTGCTCGAGTCATCTGCTTGAAGGGAAAGGTTTCTCTCTACCATCTCATAAAGGTCATCAGTTTTATTCTCTTCGATTAAAACATCATTATATATCTCTTGAATCTCATCATCATCTGTACAGTTTAGCATGCTTAGAGATAGTTTTATAGCTTCAACAGTTGATGTCTGCATAGGTACACCATACTCTTTAATAGTATCTACATCAACATCTGTACATACATCAGTAAAACCTCTAATAAAGCTTCTTGTACTTGAACATGCACGTGAGAGCTCATTTGTGATTTTCATATAAGCGATAACTTGTCTCAAGTCTCTTGCTTCTGGAGTATAGAGTGCAAGAACTTTAATTATTGAGTTGTCAATATCATCTGTCTTAGAGCTTATATTTTTTATGTGAGCTCTAGCTTCTGTAAACTTTTTCGGATCACAATCACTAAGGGCACCAAGAAGTATTCTGTTTGCCTCTAGCAGACCTGAGCCAATATCAGTAACTTTATGTTTTATCTCTTCTAAGTTTTCTTGAAAGTTTGTTGACATCTGTTTCTTCCTTAATTTTATTTTATAAAATGAAGGAAACCCCTCATTTGTTAATTACGGTATCAGAAGTAATTCCGCTACCTACGCTAACGCTGAGTTCTCTTCGGCAGAGAGCCCAGCACACTAGTGTGCTTATAAGATAGTTTTATCCAAAACGGCCAGTAATGTAATCTTCAGTCTGTTTCTCTTTAGGGTTCAAGAAGATATTTTCAGTCTTGTCATACTCGATCAAGTCACCAAGATACATAAATGCAGTGTAATCACTGATACGTGAGGCCTGCTGCATGTTATGCGTAACAATAGCGATAGATATATCTTTTTTTAGTTCAACTAAAAGTTCTTCAATCGCTCCGGTTGATATAGGGTCAAGTGCAGATGTCGGTTCATCAAAAAGCAGAACTTCGGGCTTAACTGCAACTGCACGGGCAATACAGAGACGCTGTTGTTGTCCACCTGAAAGTCCCATAGCAGATCTGTCCAGTCTGTCATGAACCTCCCTCCAAAGAGCACCGTCTTTAAGAGCTTTTTCAACTCTATCAGCTAGTTCTGTTTTGTTCTTAAGTCCAGCTATTTTAAGGCCATAAGCAACATTATCAAAGATACTCATTGGAAATGGAGTTGGCTTTTGAAAAATCATTCCAACCTGCTGACGAAGTTGAATTAACTCATTCTCTTTTTTTATATCTAAGATATTGTTTTTTTTACCACTCTCTATGTCAAGTAGTTCGATTTTCCCATCATACTTATTTCCGGGATATACATCATGGATACGGTTCATACTTCTAAGCAGCGTAGATTTTCCACAACCACTGGGACCGATAAGGGCTGTGATTTTGTTTTTCTCTATTGGTAGAGTAATATTTCGGAGTGAAGGGTGTTCAACTCCCGGATATGTAAAAGAGAATTTTTTGATATTCATTACGCTCATTTTGTTAGTCCTTATTTCTTGTGATAAATCTTCCAGTAAGGTTAATAACTAAAACCAAAACTGTAAGTATAAATGAAGCGGCCCAAGCCAAATCACGGCTTGCCTCTTCAGGCTCATTTGCTAAATCGTAGATACTAACTGTAAGCGATGGAAAACTTTCAGTTAAATCGAGGCTAAAGTAGTTAGATGTCTCAGAGGTAAAAAGCAGAGGTGCAGTCTCACCGATAATACGTGCAAACGCAAGTAAGATACCAGTCATGATTCCAACTTTAGCAGCTTTTACTATGATGTCTATAATAACTCTGTATTTTGAAGCACCAAGAGCGATTCCAGCCTCACGCAGCTCACGTGGAACAAGAGAGAGCATATTGTCAGTAGTATTGATAACTACTGGCAGCATCATGATTCCCAATGCAATAGCTCCGGCGAAACCACTTGTTCCACCAGATGGCACAACAACTACAGCATAAACAAATGCACCGATAACAATAGACGGAGCAGACATCATGATGTCACTCAGATCACGAATGAGTGAGGCGTATCTTCCTCTTCCATACTCTTGAAGGTAGATACCTGCTGCCATACCGAGTGGTATACCGATCAGTGCTGCTAGTCCTGCTAAGATAAACTGCCCGATAATAAGGTTTCTTAGACCACCCTCTATCAAGTCATTTAAAAACAGGTTAAAATGAAAAGAGCCTAAACCTTTGATAAAAAGAGTTATAAGTATCCAAGCTAAAAAGGCTAAACCAATGAGAGCCGAAAGTACAGAGAGGGCTAAAAATATTTTGTTTACAACTAATCTCATCTAGTGCGCCTTTTTCAGAAAGTAAAATTTAGCGATAGAGATAACTCCAAAGCTGATTACAAATAGTATAAGTGCCAGATAAAAGAGTGCACTCTCACCAAGACCGCTTGCTTCACCAAAGTTGTTTGCCATAGCAACAGGGATAGAGATAGTAGGGCTGTTTATCGCAGTTGGCAGAACAAATATAGAACCGATTAAAAACGCAACTGCCATAGTCTCACCCAGAGCACGACCAAGTGCCAGGATGATAGAACCGATGATACCTGTTCTTGAGTATGGAAAGATAATATCTTTAATCACTTCAAACTTTGTTGCACCTAAAGCATAAGCTGACTCTTTAAGCACACCTGGTGTTGTGTTCATAGAGTCTCTGGTAATTGCCGCCATGAATGGAAGAATCATAACACCAAGAACAAGACCGGCTGTAAGAAGTGAGACCTGATAGCCACCTACGATGTCTGCAACTATAGGTGCAAAATAGTAGAGCCCCCACATACCAAAGATGATACTTGGAATGGCTGCTAAAAGCTCAATAGCGATACCAACAAGGTGAGAGATGTTTTTAGGAGCAATCTCAGCTAAAAATACTGCGATACCCATAGCGATTGGAAGTGCAAATACAAGAGCGATAAGAGTTGTAAGAAGTGTACCGACAATTGGGACTAGACCACCATATATAGTCTTGCTCGCACTCTCTTCATCATCCTCGTCAAACAGCACTTCATCTTCATCTATTATCATATCGTCTTCGTCTATGATATCATCCTCGTCAGAGATAGCTATAGAAGATGATGCAGGAGTCTCTATCATCACCTCTTTATTCCAGTCAGGGTTTGTAATAAAGTCAAACCCAAACTCATCAATAGCTAATTTTGATGAGTTAAAGAGCGTAAAAAAGATACCAAGAAGTATTATAAATACTAGTGAAGCACTGGCAAGTGACAGTTTTTGAAAGATTTTTTCCATATATAAGCCCATTTAAAATTAGTATGAAAGTATATAGAGTCTCGATTACATAATGGTTACTTTAAGAAAATATGGAGTATATTATAAGTATGAATAATATTAAGAGAGGATATTTTCTATCTGTCTTTGTGCTATTTGTACTTATCTCTTATAGTGTGATATATGGAATAAACGGCAGAACTGTTGAAAAGTTGCTAGCAGATGAAACGCAGCATTTGTTCTTAGAATACAAAACGATATATCATAACAATCAAAAAATAGCGGACTTAATATTCAGTACAGAGGTAAATACACCACGTGTCATAGAACTTTTTAAAAATAGAGAACGAGAAAAACTTTATGAGCACCTATCAATCAATTATAAAAAATTTAGAGCATTTAGCGTAAGACAGTTTCATTTTCACCTACCAAATAATGATAGTTTTTTACGAGTGCATAGACCATTGAAGTTTGGCGATAATCTCTCTGAAGTTCGATCTACAATCAGATATGTAAACGAGAATAGAAAACGTATGCATGGCTTTGAAGAGGGAAAATTGTTTAACGGCTTTAGATTTGTCTATCCACTCTTTGATGGTACAAAGCATATTGGTAGTGTTGAGATCTCATTTAGTGCTTTAGCTTTTATAAAAGAGATAGTGTTAAACTATAAAATACAAAGCAATTTTTTAATAGATAAAAGTATAGTCAATGAAAAAGTTTTGAAATCTGAACAGTTAAATTATTTGCAAAGCCCAGTTCCAGAATACTATTTTCAAAACTCTATAATTAAATTTCTCAACAATGGTTTATCAAAAAAAGTGCTATCAAAAGAAATAGCTAACAATATTCATAGCCAAATTCAAGAGGGCAAACCTTTTTCTATCTATGATAAAGGGCTTAGTCAGATTGTAACTTTTATACCTATGAAAAACCCTATTACAAATAGAGTGACAGCTTCATTCACTTTTCATAGTGAAGATGTCTTTATAGCCAAGGAGAGTGAGACATCGATGTTACTTTTTTTAATATCTATTGGGGTAATTGGACTGACCCTGCTGCTAGTATATAAAGAGCTTGGAAGTAGAGCTATTTTACACCAAAAGATAGAGGAAAGAACAAAAGAGTTATTAGTTTTAAATGAAAAACTAGAGCAAATGGCTCACGTTGACTCTTTAACAGGAGCTTATAATAGACGATATTTTTATGAAATATCAAAAAAAATAGTCTCTTTTGCAAAAAGAGAGAAAAACCCTTTGTCCCTAGCAATGCTTGATATTGATAAATTCAAAAATATTAATGATAAATATGGTCATGATATTGGTGATGAGATTTTAAAAATTTTTGTAAATAAGATAAAACATAATATTAGAGAGAGTGATATCTTTGTAAGGTATGGGGGTGAAGAGTTTATTATACTTCTTCCAAACACAGATAGAGAGCATGCACTGCTTATTACAGAAAAGTTAAGAGAGATTATAGAGAGTTGTGATGTTATTGCTGAGGTTAGATTTACAGTCAGTATAGGTGTAAGTACATTTTTCAGTTCTGCTGATAACATTGAGAATTTAATTAAACGAGCAGATAAAGCGCTTTATGAAGCTAAAAACAGTGGTAGAAACAGGGTGGTTTGCTCAAGAGAAACTTGAGCAAGATAGAACTATTGGATGCCTTTTTCAGACCAGTAAGCTCTAATTTTTGTAGTTAATGCATCTGGTAGTGGAACAAAACCTAGGCTTTTAGCAATCTCTTGACCATCACTGTAACACCAGTCGTAAAACTTAGTCACATTTTTGTTCATATCAGCTTTTTCTGATGGAACTAAGATGAAGGTTGCAGCTACCATTGGGTAAGAGTCAGCACCCTTAGGGTCAGCAATGATTGCATAAAAATCTTTCTTAGGGTCAAGTGAAGCTTCTGCAGCTGCTACTTGGAAAGACTTTAGTGTAGGAACAATGAAGTTACCCTCTCTGTTTTCAACTGTAGCCATAGAGATGTCATTGTTTGCAGCATCTGCATAATCGATATAACCAACAGAGTAAGGAGTCTGCTTTAGAAGTGCTGCTACACCAGAGTTTGTTTTACCACCAATATGGTGATCCCCAGGCCATGAAAGTGATTTTTTAGCACCAAACTTTTTTCTCCACTCTTTTGAAACCTTGCTTAGGTAGTATGTAAAGTTATAAGTAGTACCTGAACCATCAGCACGGTGAACGAAAGTTAATTTTTCGTGTGGAAGTTTAAGACCTGCATTTTCCTTAGCGATTAAAGCGTCATCCCAATAGAGAAGAGAACCATCAGCGATTGCAACGATAGCTTCTCTGCTTAGTTTGATACCTTCAACACCTGGAACATTATAACCCATAGTGATTGCACCAACAACAGCAGGGAACTGATAAAGTCCATTTTTCTTTAAAACTTTTGGTGAAAGTGGTTTGTCTGTTCCTGCAAAATCAACTGAACGAGCTTTTGCATCTTTAATACCTTTAGATGAACCCTTTTTAATATAGTCTATTTTGAGACCAGTATCTTTATTGTAAGCCTTGATCCATTTTTGATATACACTATATGGAAAAGAAGCTCCACTTCCCTTTACTATATCACCCGCGTTTAAGCCAGCTACTAAAACTGTACTTGCTAATGCTATTTTAACTAATTGAGTCATTGTTTATATCCTTATTCTATGTTTAAGATGGCGGAAGTATAAAACATCTCGATTTCTATTTGGTTACATTTTTGTTCACTTCTGTAACCAAGTTGTAATCAATAGATTTTAAAGACCTGTAGAGAGAATATATGTTTAATTTATACCCCAAGGCATTAAAATTTATTTTTTAGCTCTTAAATAGGCTTTATTTTTATTATTTTAATGATAATTGAAAGTGTAAAAATGATACTTTTTTGTATCTTCTTGCGATTCTGTAAAAATAAGCAATAAATTGAAGAAATAATCAAGTTTAGCAGGAGTATACTTATCTTAAGTAGCTGATAATTAACTTAATTAAAAAATCAAAATGTAAGTTCTGAATGTTGTTATGCTAAAAAAAGGAAAAAATGGAAATTTCGACAGTTAAAAAAATGGAAAAAGTAGCTCTCAAAGAGAGTAGGATAGATTTTGTGAGACTTGGGATGGCTCTCTTTTTTATGGTAGCGGTTTTGAGTTACAGTTTTTTAAGTACTGGCGGAATTCCCAACAATATGTTTTTAGCAATTGCTGCGCTTTTTGGTGCATATATGGCTATGAATATTGGTGCGAATGATGTTGCCAATAATGTAGGGCCGGCTGTTGGTTCCAAGGCTCTTACGATGGGTGGGGCCATTGTTATTGCCGCTATATTTGAAGCGAGTGGTGCTTTTATAGCTGGTGGTGATGTTGTTAAAACAATCAAAAAAGGTATTATTGATATTTCAGCGTTTGGTGCAAACACTGACTCATTTATATGGGCGATGATGGCGGCTCTTTTAGCTGCTGCTGTTTGGTTAAACTTTGCAACTATGGCAAAAGCACCGGTCTCTACGACTCACTCAATCGTTGGTGGTGTTATGGGTGCTGGTATTGCTGCTGCCGGATTTAGTATAGTTGCGTGGGGAACTATGGCAAAGATTGCAGCTTCATGGATTATCTCTCCTGTGCTTGGCGGAGTAATCGCTGCACTATTTCTATTCTCGATTAAAAAGACAATGGTCTACAAAGAGGATAAGATTGCAGCCGCCACAAAGTGGGTGCCGGTTTTTGTTGCTATTATGTCTTGGGCCTTTGTAACTTACTTGACTTTAAAAGGTCTCAAGAAAATTTGGCCGCATATTGTAGATATTTTAGTTTTCTTACCAGAGAGTAAAAAACCATCATTTTTGGTTGCTGCAATATTTGGCCTTATCGTTGCAGGAATTGTTTATATGATTCTTAAAAAGAGAGTTGCTCAAAAAGCAAGTGGCATAGAGAACACTCGTGCTGGTGTGAATGCACTTTTTACAGTTCCACTAATTTTTGCAGCTGCACTTTTGAGTTTTGCCCACGGTGCAAATGATGTTGCAAATGCTATTGGACCTTTGGCAGCAATTAATGATGCAGTAATGACTGGTGGTATCTCTGCAAAAGCCGAAATTCCATTATGGGTTATGGCAGTTGGAGCTTTAGGTATTGCTCTTGGTTTAGCACTATATGGACCTAAACTTATAAGAACAGTTGGTTCAGAGATAACAGAGCTTGATCAGATGAGAGCTTTTAGTGTTGCAATGGCTGCATCTATTACAGTAATTATTGCCTCACAGCTTGGCCTTCCTGTATCTTCTACGCATATTGCTGTTGGTGGTATTTTTGGTGTTGGATTTTTAAGAGAGTATCTTGAAGGTAAGGGAACTAAAGATGAAATAGCTACAGAAAAAGAGGCTATAGTAGATGAGAAAAAACTTTTAAAGGCATTAAGTAGTGAGCTTAAAACTTTAGAAGCAAAAGAAGGTAAGCAACAAGCTGATTATGAAAGAGTTGTTGAACTTTATAAGATGATTGATGAAGAAGAGACAAAAATTAAAGAGGCTAAAAAGCATCTAAAAAGTGCTCAAAAAGTTCAATATGTAAAAAGAGATGCAGTTAAAAAAATAATAGCTGCTTGGGTTATAACTGTTCCGGCAGCTGCTCTTCTTTCTGCAGCAATATATTTTATGATTAGAGGAATTGTCCTTTAATGTTAAGAAGAATTTTCTTACCTAGTATATTGCTCGTATTAGGATATGGTTTTTGGATAAGTCCGGATTTTAAAGAGATTTCAGCTGGTGTTGCAATCTTTTTATTCGGTATGTTATCACTTGAAGAGGGGTTTAGAGCTTTTTCTGGGGGTGCACTAGAGAAAATTTTGCAAAAATCTACCGATAAACTTTACAAAAGTATAGGCTTTGGTGTAGCTGCAACTACGGTTATGCAGTCGAGCTCTTTAGTATCTGTTCTTACTATTTCATTTTTAGGGGCAGGCCTAATCGGTCTCGCTCAAGGAATAGGTATTATTTTTGGTGCGAATATTGGTACTACCACTGGTGCTTGGCTTGTAGCTGGTTTTGGTCTTAAAGTGAAA
>JBDLHW010000061.1:0-9990 GCA_039715155.1 Campylobacterota bacterium
TGGTTACGGCTATTGTAACAACAAGAGATTTTGTACCTAAGGTTGCATTTAAAAGAGGCATGCTTGGTGTTGGTGGGTTTTTAGCCTTTATGATTGGTTTGCACTACAATATAACAACATCGAGAATGGAAGGCGTAAAAGAGATTTTTAATGCAGGTGAGACTATTATTTGTGAGAATAAAATGCGTCGCACGATCTCAAGATCAGTTCTGTTATCAAAAGATCTTGGTTGGAGCATTGAGGGTGATGAGTTTGTAAATAGTGATTATGAGAGAAACTTTCACACTGCAAGATGTATTGAATATAATGGGATAGCACCTAAATAGATGATAGCAGTACTAAAACGCTACGGCATGGCGCTGGTTTTTTTGACTCTTGTTATTGTATTGATGATATTGGGTACAATGGGTGTTATGAGTTTTGGAGACAGTATGGTAAAAGATATTGGAGTTGAGATGAAACCGAGAGGGGAGCATTTAAACAAATGACAACAGGTATAGTATTAGTAGTCGCACTACTGCTGAGTGTAGGTTTTCACTTTATTGGAGTCTATGCCGGAGCTAAAAAGATAGTTTGGGCTATGATTGTTTTAATGTGGGCAGGGACGATTAATATCGCTATGAGTGAGATAAAACCCGCTGGATATGAAGAGATAGAGAAAATGAAAGGTCAGTTCGCTGATACTGATAAAATTATTGAAGAAGCGGGTGCTGAGATATCTGTATATGAGATGATAGGCATTAAAAAAAGTTACATCACAAACAACCCTAAGAAGTAATATTTTCTCAAAAAACCTGTTTTAAGTCCATGTTACGACAATGGGCTTTGCTCGTTATCGTATGTAATATACCTTAGTGTCTCGCTAAGTTATAAAATACATTGTACCTAATGAGAATCACCTCTTTAGGTCTTGGGTATCTGCTGTACGCATAGCTTATAGTCTCTTTCGTTGTATCATCCAAAACATAATACCCACTTTTTTCCAAGAATTTAAAGTCTGACATGTCACCATTTGGATGAAGTTTAAACTCAATTACATTGGTCCTATTTACATTTAGATCACGACTCAGATTTACTCTTGCAACACGATTAAGTACCTGTTGAGTAATTCGTCTCATAATCTCTTCATTGTCTATAATGTATTTCTGTTGCCCGGGAGTAAGCTTTCCAAACTCTTCTCCATACAACTCTTTAATATTTTTACCTGCACTGGCACCACTTGCTAGTTTACTCTGCTCTTTTGTCTCTTCTTGTGCTGATTTGTCTTCATACAACCAAGCCATGTCATCTTTAGGTTTTGCTTTCTCTTTAGGCTTTTTGGTCAGGTTTATGTCGGGTTTTTTTGCCAAAAGAGGAATATATGGTTTTGTTGGTGGAAGCGGTTCAACTTTCGGTTTAGCTTTGGGCTTTGGCTTAGTTGGGGTCGGCTTTTTATTTAAAGTTGGTTTCTTAACAGGTTTTTTTGGCTCATACTTTACAGGAGGCTGCTTTACAATCTTTTTGAGCTGAGAACCCTTTGGCATAGGTGGAGCGATAGGACTTGGTTTGATTTTCTCTTTTGTGAGACCGGACTTTTTATCTATCTTAGGCATCTCTTTTAGGGAGATTTTTATTTTTTTCTCTTGAGGCTTTTTGCTTTTTTCAATATTTGGAGATATGGTGCCCAGTATCCAAAAAATAAGAACTAATAAGAGATGAACCAGTAGTGCAACTGCAAGAGCAAAAGTAGATCTATTCAAATTTATCCATTTATTTTAGGTGTAGCGATTATAACAAATCAAAATTAATACTACTTTGCTATAATTACAAAAAAAATATTAAGGTCAAAATATGAGTACAGAAGCATCACAAAAAGCATTCCAAGAGGCACAAAGCCTGATTCCAGGTGGAGTTAATTCACCTGTAAGAGCATTTAAAAGTGTTGGAGGAACTCCTATTTTTATTACAGAAGGTGAGGGTGCTTATTTAAAAGATGTTGATGGAAACAGATATGTTGATTACGTTCAGTCTTGGGGACCGCTTATCTTTGGTCATAGAGATGAGTCTATAGAGGCTGCAGTTATTGAAGCAGTAAGGCACGGTCTTAGTTTTGGTGCTCCCACAGAGGCTGAAACAGAGTTAGCAAAACTTGTTGTTTCATTTTTTGACTCTATCGATAAAGTAAGGTTTGTAAGCAGTGGAACAGAGGCAGTAATGAGTGCTATCCGCCTTGCACGTGGTTTTACAAAGAGAGATGATATTGTTAAGTTTACAGGCTGTTACCATGGTCACAGCGATGCTCTACTAGTTGAAGCAGGCTCAGGTGCTGCTACTTTTGGAAACCCAAGTTCACCGGGTGTTCCAGCTGACTTCACTAAACATACACTTTTAGCTGAATATAACAATATAGAGAGTGTCAAAAAATGTTTTGCAGACTCAGATAATATAGCTTGTGTAATTATCGAGCCGATAGCAGGAAATATGGGTCTTGTTCCAGCAGACAAAGAGTTTTTACATGAGCTAAGAGAGCTTTGTGATGCAAACGGAACTCTTCTTATCTTTGATGAAGTGATGAGCGGTTTTAGAGGGACTATAAATGGTGCTGAGTCTATTACTGGTACTAAACCGGATATTGTTACTCTTGGTAAAGTTATCGGTGGCGGTATGCCTGTTGGTGCTTTTGGTGCAAGAGCAGAGATTATGTCACAGCTATCTCCTGATGGACCGGTCTATCAAGCAGGAACACTAAGCGGAAATCCGGTTGCAATGGCAGCAGGATATGCAGCTCTTTCTAAGTTAAAACAGAATGCTAGAGTTATGGCTGTTCTGAATGAGCGTGCTGTAAGGTTAGTAGAGGGAATGAAAAAAGAGGCAGAAGCTTGTGGAATTACTATGCAGATAGATACAAGAGGAAGTATGTTCGGCTTTTTCTTTAATGACAAGCCGGTTAAAAACTTTGCTGATGCATGCAACTCCGATGCTGAACTGTTCGCTAAATTTCATGCTGCAATGCTTGATGAAGGTTTTTATTTTGCTTGTTCACTTTATGAGACAGGTTTTATCTCAACTGCAACGACGGATGAGATGATAGAAGATACAATCAAAGCGTCTGCTAAAGTGTTCAAGGAGATAACAAATGGCTAAAAAAGAGAGCACTATAGAGCAAGAAGAGCGTAAACCAAGGATTAAGCCTGTCATAGAGGCTGCTGACAGCCTGTCACTAGGTATATCTATGGTAGTGGCTGTCATCATGGGTGTTGGTATTGGTTGGCTGTTTAAGAGCCTGACTGGCGTTGCATGGACACTTTGGATTGGTGTTGCCATTGGTATTGCAGCGGCAATTTTAAATGTATACAAAGCTTACTCAAAACAGTATAAAGAGTATGAAGAGTTGGCAAAAGAGCCTCGTTATGCTATGAAGAAGCAGCTTGAAGAAGATAATGACGATGAGGATTATGGTGAAAAGAAGTATTAAGATTCTAGGGGTTACAGAACTTATAATTCTACTTTTCTATTTTTACTCTTTTGAAGTTTTTATAAATATTCAGATTGCATTTCTTAGTTCTCTTTTTGTAATTATTGGTGCATCATTTGCATATAAAAAAATGGTTCAAACACAGGTTGAGGCTGGTGAGTTCGAAGAGAAGAGAGATACACTTGATACTATAGAGGATCCTCACGAGCTTTATAATGAGACTATAAATGAAACTCCTGCTGAGGAACTTGACTTAAAAGCGATAGTAAAAGAGGAGAAAGCTAAGATCAAGACACTGAGTGTTAAAAGCATGAAGCATGGTGCTAAAGGAAGTATGTCACTCTTTAGACTTGTTCCCTACCTCATTTTGGTTTTAGGATTTATAGCACTTAAGAACAATGAACTTTTAAATTTAGCAGTATATCTTCCATCACTTTTAGTTGGGATAATTGTAGGTTATATTGCCTCAAAAGAGTTTAGCTCTTAAGAGGTAATCATTGGTATATTAAGTGTTAAGTCGTTCTTGATGTCAACATAGAAGTTACTGCTCTCTGCCATAACTTTAAGCTCATTACTTCTGCTCTCATTCATGTTTTTCGCACTTACCCTTATGGAAAATAGACTATATTTTTTGTCTTCAAATTTAATGTGTTCACCAACTCTATAAAATACCTTTGTATTGATAGAATCATTATCTTCAAAGCATGAATATATTTTGTTTAAAATTTTTATGAGACTGTTTGAGTTTATAATAATATCCGGGATAGTTGGATCATACTCTTTTAGGTAATTAGTATTTGAACTTATAGAGTTAGTTGATATACACAGATCAATGAGAGTAAATACGTTTGTTAGTTGACCCTCAGGTTTAGGTGATTTTATTTTAAATGATGGAGTTTGATAGAGTTTTATACCTATCTGCTCTTCATCTTCATAACCAACCGTTAGACCAAAAAACTTGTAGCGACCAAACTCCAGGTCCACAAAAGTTGTTTTAAAGCCAAAGCTTACGTTAGCGTAGGCTTTAGCTAGATCAAAAAGCTCATTTGCAGTTGTAGAACCCAGAAGAAACTGTGCCTCTGAGTTAAGTGAAATAATTTTTCCATCGATATTAAAGAGTACGAAAGGGTTATAGTCGTACTCTATCCATTGCTGCTCGAAAGTCATTGTTTTAAAATTTACTCTTCTATATAGTTCTTAAGTTTACGACCAACTTTAGGGTGTTTTAGTTTCTTTATAGCAGAAGACTCAATCTGGCGAACACGCTCACGTGTAACGCTTAGCTCTTTACCTATCTCTTCTAAAGTTCTATCACTCTCATCATCCATAATTCCAAAACGTAGTTTGATAACAGCTTTTTCTCTCTCATTTAGCTGCTCTAAAACAGTCTCAATTTGAATTCTTAAATCATCTTTTAATATAGCGTCTGATGGTGAAAGAGATGTTTTATCTTCGATAAAGTCACCAAAACGACCATCCTCTTCGCTACCGATAGGTGCTTCAAGAGATATAGGCTCTTTAGTGATTTTGATTACGTTTTTAACTTTCTCAACTGAAAGACCAACTTCTTCTGCGATTGTATCAACATCCGGCTCTTTACCATGCTCTTGAAGGTGTTTACGCATGATTTTATTAATACGGTTGATAGTCTCAATCATATGAATTGGGATACGGATTGTTCTAGCCTGATCAGCAATAGCACGTGAGATAGCCTGACGAATCCACCATGTAGCGTAAGTTGAAAACTTATAACCTTTTTGGTACTCAAACTTATCAACGGCTTTCATTAGACCGATATTACCCTCTTGGATAAGGTCTAGGAATGGAAGACCACGGTTTGTATACCTCTTAGCAATTGAAACAACAAGTCTAAGGTTTGACTTCGCCATTTTTGTTTTAGAGATTTCAGAAATATTTTTACCACGTTTAATCTGCTCTAAAATGTCAGCTAATTTTTCAGGTTCCATATCGAAACTGTTTTTTGAAGCCTCTTTAGTCTGAACAAGTTTTTTGATCTCCATGTATGTAGAGACCATAGTGGCTTCTGGAACCATATTTGCGATATCTTCTTTGTTGAGTTCTTGGATTTTTGCCACTAAAACATTATGGTTTGCTTTGAGAGTTGCATTAAATAGTGGAAGCTTATACTCCAGTCTTTTTAACTCTTTATCATACCCTTCATCACTTTTTAGTGCAGTCTCCATCGCTTTAACAAGTTCGTTAATAAGCTTAGAAGTTGGTCCTAAATCAAGAAGCCTGTTTTTAAGAACAGATTTTTTAAATGTAACACCTAAGTAGTATTGAGCAATTTCTTCATTCAGTTCAGCATCTAAATCAGCAGGAGCTTTGTCTGCAAATTTAATCCAATCTTTTTTAGCTTTTTCCAGTGCTTTGAAGCTTGTTGATACTTTTTCAACTCTACTTTTATCTTTAGCAGTTAATGTTTTCTCTTTAGATGTAGCATCTGCTGCTTCATCATTTGAATCATCACCATCTTCTTTTTCATCTTCAAAACTTTTGAAGAGTTCTTTTACTCGTCTTTCTCTATTTATTAGGGGTTCTTTATAGTCTAAGATAAACTCTATAAGGTATGGAACTGAACAGATAGCGTCGATAATTATGCTCTCACCACCCTCGATTTTTTTAGATATTTCTATCTCTTCTTCTTTAGTTAGAAGTGGAATCTGTCCCATTTCACGAAGGTACATACGTACAGGTGAGTCTGAGCGTGACCACTCAAGAAGTTCATGTTCTTTAAGGATGTCAAATTTATCTGACTCATTATCCTCAAGCATTTTTCTCTGAGCATTACGTCTAGCTTCTGCCTCTTTATCATTAAGCTTTTTTGCCTGTTCTGAAGAGGTGTAGATACAAGTTTTGTTTTTAGTAATTAGTTTGAAAATATTTTTCGCTTGTGCGGCTGTTGGTTGCTTCTCAAAAAGCTCAATTAAGGCTTCGTAAGTCAAGCAATCTTTGGATTTATTATCAGTAAAAAAAGAATCTATAGCTTTGTTGAGTTCTTTTGCTGTCATATCGGAGTATGCTCCATGATTTAAGGTTTTTTAAAGAGTGGATTATACCGAAACATCCTTAAGCGAAACCAAAAAATACAAAAAAATCATATTGGCACACTCTTTGCTATTAAACTTTCAAATGACTCGAATTAAGGGAATTTAATGCAAACAGGCTACTATAGTTCAGCAGCGGGAATGGTTACACAGTTTAACCGTCTTGATACTATTGCAAATAATTTGGCAAACGTTAATACAGCAGGCTTCAAACAGGATAATCTGGTTGTCGGTGATTTTATGCGTGTGTTTAAAGAAGCTAGAGATGAACTCTCACTGGAAAATAATTCCAAAGATGCAGCTCAGTTTTTAAATAGAACAATGACAAGAGCTCCACAGGTTGTTGACTCATATACTGATCACTCAGTTGGAAATATGCAAAAAACATCAAATGATTTAGATGTTGCTCTCTCACGTGAAGGTCTCTTTTTCGCTGTAGAGACACCTGAGGGAGTAAAACTTACTCGTGATGGTTCCTTTACAACAAATGATGAGGGTACACTTGTGACAAAGCAGGGATACCCGGTTTTACCGAATAATTTTGCTTCTGGCGGGAAAATAAGTCTCAGTGTTGGAGACAGTGCCATCGAGATCGATAAAAATGGACAGATTTATACAAATGTTCCAGGCGGTGTCCAGCTGACTCAAAATTCAAAACTTTTTATTGCTCAGCCACAAAATATAGATAAACTGAAAAAAGAGGGTGATAACCTATATAGCGTTGATGATATAGCAACTCTAAAAAGTATAGATGGCAGTAACGCTGTTGTACAGGGATTTGTTGAAAAGAGTAATGTAAACGCAGTACATATGATGACACAGATGATAGAGACTAACCGTTTGGTTGGAATGTATCAAAAAGTTATGGATGCGCAGATGAATGATATGAACCGTGATGCAATTGAAAAAATTGCTAGAAAAGCTTAATATAAGGATTTAAAAATGATGCAATCACTATATACTGCTTCGACAGGAATGTTGGGTATGCAGACACAAATTGATACTACAGCAAATAATATTGCCAATGTAAATACTATAGGATTTAAAAAATCTCGTGCTGAGTTTGCGGATCTTATGTATCAGGTAATGCAGTATGCTGGAACATCGACGAGTGATACTACAAAAAGTGCTACAGGTATAGAGGTCGGACTAGGTGTTAGACCTACTGCAATAAATAAAGTTTTTTCAGAAGGCTCTTTGAAGCAGACTGAAAATGAGTTAGACCTTGCTATTACAGGTAGAGGTTTTTTTAAACTAGAACTTCCCGATGGAACTGAGGTATACTCAAGAAATGGTGCGTTTAAGATAGATGCTGATGGTGTTATGGTAAATAGTGACGGATATAAACTGATTCCTGAGATTGTTATCCCGCCTGATGCTACAAGCCTTAGTATTGGTAGTGATGGTACAGTCACTGTTATTCAGCCAGGTCAAACGCAGGCTACACAGATTGGTCAGATTACTACAACAAACTATATCAATCCGGCAGGTCTTCACTCTTTAGGAGATAACCTATATATTGAGACAGATAGTTCAGGACAACCGATTGAAGGTACACCTGGTTTAGATGGCCTTGGAGTACTGAGACAGGGTTTTGTGGAGCTGAGTAATGTCGAACTTGTTGTTGAGCTTACAGATCTGATCACAGGACAACGTGCTTATGATTCAAACTCAAAAGTGATCACAACCAGTGATGAGATGCTACAGACTACAAACAACTTAAAACGATAATAGCCTAGCTACTCTTAATCGTTTTAAAAATAAGCTTATCGTTTATTACTTCAAATTCAACTACAGGGTTGAGTTTGAGGCTCTTTGGATGAAACTTCATTGGAATAGTGTGAACTTTGTCATAAAAGTAATTTTTCTTTGAGTCATATTTTTGAGATTTAAGAGTAAAGCTTAGATTCTTTTTTTTACTATTGTAAATCACATTTTTTACAATAGGTTTTCCATATTTTATCTGTACAGCACTCTCTAGAGCATCAATATACTTATAACCCTGTTCCTTGCTTATATGTTTTGTTAACTCTGAGAGAGTTAGCTTCTGGGGATAATTTCTGCGCGAAACACACCTCACGTATGTAACACCTTCTTTGTTGTACCAGCCATTTTTTTTACTGTTTATATAGACATACTTTGCAAAGTTTGTGTGCTCTTTGTCACTAG
This sequence comes from Campylobacterota bacterium, assembly GCA_039715155.1. Taxonomy (GTDB): domain Bacteria; phylum Campylobacterota; class Campylobacteria; order Campylobacterales; family Sulfurimonadaceae; genus Sulfurimonas. The sequence continues at coordinate 8,692 of JBDLHW010000061.1, forward strand.
AAGATGACCAGCATATACTTCCTGCGTAATCTAACTCTGAATTGTGTTTTGAGAGGGATAGAAGCTCAGACTCTGTAGGAAGAGTAAAATCATCAATATTAACCTTGCCATTTGTAATTACAAGGTTCTGGCAGTAGTTTTTAGCATCGTCCCAATTCATTTTTTTCTTTTTGTTAATAGCTTGGTCTTGCCAGTAGCGACCATCTATATATTTAATTCCTACTTGAGATTTCCATTTTACAAATCCAAGTGAGACATTTTGTTTTCTTTTAAGTGCAATAGTAAAGTTAGTGTCTTTTTCAAGACTGATCCACTCTTTATGTGTAATGTGTTTTTTTGCAGAAATTTCAACATGGTATTTTCCACTTTTTAACCAGATGCCATCCCTGTATTTCGGCTGAATATTAAGTATTCTTATTTTTTGAGCATTTGGAGAATTTACATAGAGTCTAAATTCACTTCGTTTGTCTTCTAAATCTCTACTATCTATCTCGCCTTTTGAGGTAGTAGCTATGCCCTCAACTATTCTGAAAACTTTTACTTGCTCAGACTTTATAAACGGCTCTCTATCTACTTTTACGTACATAAGTGTATATGTAGGCTCATCTTTTATTATAGGAGCTTTTTTCTCTGCGACACCACAGCCAATCATAAATAACAGCGCCACAGACAGAACAAATTTTAACATTAAATATCCCAGAAAATTTATTTTATCTACTATCATAGCATATAGTTTATGAATTTTTATGATATTATACGAATAGTAATTTGAATATAGGAATGCAATCAGTAGATGTTGGAATTTTATAATCGTTTAAATATATCAAGAAAACTTAATTTTATGAGTGTCTCGACGGCTTTGATTGCTGGTGTTATATCTGTGATTTTTATATTGGTATATCAATACAACAGCGAAAAAACTAATATTGAAAATGCAAATCAGACCCTGACAAAAATTTTAGCTAAAAATATCGCACCTGCACTACTGTTTAATGATTCAAAAAACATAAAAGAGTCACTTCTGTCACTCAGTTATGAAAAAAGGGTAAAGCAAGCATTTGCTATGGATGATAAATGGAAGCTTTTAGGCTCTTACTCTCGTGATAACTCTCCATCTAATGCAATACTTTCAGGTTTAAATTCAAAAACTCCACAGTTTTGGGATGGCTGGGATCTGTACACAATAAGTTCTATCAACATAGAGAATAAAGATGTCGGCTCATTGGTTGTTGTTACATCGATGAATGAGTTTGTTATGCACATTGTAAGAGAAGCATTCTTTATATCACTCTTTATGAT
>JBDLHW010000062.1:0-9646 GCA_039715155.1 Campylobacterota bacterium
ATTCTTTGGTGCAGAAAAGCGTATGGCTCCATCTGAGTCTTATGTAAGACTTGGTACTGTGCCTATTTATGATAGAGGGGAAGTAATTTACCCAGATATCGTAATGATTTTTCACCCACAAGTTATTACTATGGGTAAATCATACACAATGCCTTTCTATGCAGGTATTAAAGAGAATGGTCTTGTTATCATCAATAGTGATAGAGATCTTTTAACTGCTGAAGATAAGAAAATCTTAGATGACTTAAATGTAAAAGTTTTAACGAGAGACTTTACTCAGTTTGCTATCGATATGGCAGGAACTGAACTTGCTACAAATATGGCAATGTTAGGTGCTCTTTTTGGTGCTCTTGGTACTGTTAGTAAGCCAGCTATTGAAGAGGGAATCAAAGATAGATTCCTTAAGAAATATACAGCTTCAGGTGGTACAGCTACACTTGACTCAGTTATTGAGAAAAAGTTCAAGAAGAAACAAGAACTTATTCAGAAAAATCTTGATACTGCATCAGCAGCGTTTGATTTAACTGCTGAATGGGTAAAAGAAGTTGGTTTCGATCAAATTCTAGAATCTCCAAAGAAATAATTTCAAAGTAACTACTGTTATTAAACACAGTAGTTACTCTTTACACTATATAAAATACCTCAGAACATCACGTTCTACATAAAATAATCTCATATTAAAGGCTCTCCCATCATACACTCTTTTATACTTACAGGTTTTCTAGGCGTTGGAAAAACTACAATGTTAACTAATACTGTCAAAAAACATTTCAGCGATAAAAAAGTAGCTATCGTAGTCAACGAATTTGGTGATGTCGGAGTCGACAGCAAAATACTTACTAATGTTCATAGTGAAGTTCTTGAGATATCAGAGGGCTGTATCTGTTGTAAATTAGCCCAAGAGTTTGAGAGTGGCGTGATTGAGATCATTAATAAGTATAATCCAGAGATAATATTTGTAGAGACCTCCGGTGCATCAGAACCTTTTCCAATCTTTCTATCTTTACAAAACCTTGGTATATCTGTTGAAGGCGTTATCTGTGTTACAGATGCTAAAAACTTCGATTCTTATAAGGAGAACTCTACTGCGAAATATCAGTTAGGCGGTTCTAATATCATTGTTCTTAACAAAGTTGATTTAGTGACTGACCAAGAGCTTGAAGATGTGAAAAAAGAGATTGTTGCAGTAAAAGAGCAGTATGACATTAAAAATAATCTTACAGGCAAGAAAATCTTTAACAGCTATATGGTTCATAGTGCCGAGCAGGGTGTAGTTAATAAGGAAGTTTTTGAAGGTGTATATGAGATTGATGAGATTGTAGGATTGGCTAAAGATTATAAACATGATGAGCACACTACAAAAGATTCGATAACTCAAAAAGTTGTCTATTTAAAAGATAATATAGAGTTTAAAGATATAGATGCAGTGATGAACGCTCTTCCTAAAAGTATATATAGACTTAAAGGAGTTGTGAAAACTACTGATGTACCTGAGCCTATCTTTGTTAACTACTCATTTGGTGATGCTTCTTATGAAGAGTTGAGTGACTATAGTGAACAGTCAATTCTGATATTTATTGGGGAATCGATAGATAATGAAGTTGATCTGTTATGTGAGAAGTTTGATTTTTTAAATATGCCTAAGTTTAGACTAAACAGATAGTTCTAAGCTTGAAATAATTTGGGCTAAACAGTTGCTTGATTTTTAGAAGATTAAGTGTGTATGGCTCCGGATACTGGATTCGAACCAGTGACCAAGTGATTAACAGTCACCTACTCTACCGCTGAGCTAATCCGGAATATAAAAAGTTCTACGTTAAATGGTGTCAGAGGGGGGACTTGAACCCCCGACCCCCGGCTTATGAGACCAGTGCTCTAACCAGCTGAGCTACCCTGACACTTACTTTGTAGACCGGAATTATATCTACGAAAAGCTTTTGTTTTCCTTTTGTGTGAAATAATTTTATAAATTTTTGGATTCCCTCTATTAAGCCTATAACAGATTCTAATAAGAGAGCAGTCATAATATTTCTTTAATAATTATATAGATAGAATATATAATAATTTAGCAGAGGGCTTGATATGGATTATGAGAAGGTATCTGGGTACACTAAGAAGTTGTCAGTTCTATATGTCGAAGATGATGTTGATTTACTTGAAGAGACAGCCGGCTTTTTAGAAGATCTTTTTCATAGGGTTGATACTGCAAAAAATGGTCTGATAGCTTTTAATAAATACAATGAGTATCATGACCGTGAATCAAAATACTATGACATTATCATTACAGATATAAATATGCCTGTGATGGATGGAATGGATCTAATAAGAGATATCCATAATCTAAATAAAATCCAACCAGTAATAGTTGTTTCCGCATACAGTGAAGCAACTAAGTTAATTCAGATGATACAGAGCGGTGTTAATAACTTCTTGCTAAAACCAATCAATCCGGAAGAGCTGATGACAATGCTCTATAAAATGTCTAAAGATATAATAAACGAAAGAGATGTTAAAACATATAAGGCTGACTTAGAGGAGCTGAATGCAAATTTAGAAAATAGAGTAGTTGACTTGTCTGAGGAGGTTTTATATACTCAACAGCTTTCTATTGAGATGATTGGTAATCTGATTGAAAACAATGATGGGGATATTAAGACTCACTCAAAAAGAATTGAGAAATACACAATCGCTATCTTGGATGAACTTAAAGAGACAGTTGGAATAGATGAAGAACTAGCTGATATGATTCCTATCTCAGCTCTTCTTCATGATATAGGTGAGTTGATGCTGCCAAATGGTATATTAACAAAACCATCCTCTCTAAATGAGCAAGAGACTGAGATAATGAGACGACATGCACAAATGGGTTCTGATATCTTAAAAGAAGCAAATGAAACTTTTAAAAAACATTTTAATAAAGATAGTTATATGAAAGTCGCCAGTGATATTGCTATGTATCACCATGAGAAGTGGAATGGACAGGGGTATCCGGAAGGGCTTAGTGGTGAAGATATTCCAATAGCAGCACGTATTGTTGCAATCGCGGATGTTTACGATGCACTTAGAAGCTTGAGAGCCTATAAGGAGGCCTTTACTCATGAAGAAGCAACGAGGCAGATAGTTGAAGAGAGTTCAAAAAGTTTTGATCCCAATCTTGTAAATATATTTTTACATAAAAATCAAGAGTTTAAAAGTATTTTTGATACACTAAGCTAAACGCTGTAAAGGAAAATAGTTGGTTAAAACGCTAAGGGGCTTAGATTACAATAGAGAACTGATAGAACTGCTACTTGTTGACAAGATAGGGTCTATAGGTTTCTATTTGGCAATGCCTGTTGCATACTTTATTTTATTTCAAAATGTCGTACCTCTCGGGATACTTTTTGCATGGCTCTTTTCTCAGATTGTTATGTATATAATCAGAACTAACATTAGTAGAGATTTTTTAGAGGTTCTTTTTACCGCAGAAGAAGATGAAATAAAGCGCTTATTACGTTTTCAACTTATAACAGTATTTATAAATGCGATGCTGTGGGGGGTAGCCGCAACATTAACAGTGATATATGCGGATGAGAATCTGATACTCATGATGATAGTTGCACTATTTATCGTTTTTACGGTTTCTATCGCTATTTTAACTCCTGTCTTCCATGCAGTTTTTATATTTATTGTTACTATTGTTGTTATTTTTACTACTTCATTGATTTTCCTAACAGATACGTATATATTTAATCTGTCGGCACTATTTTTATTATCATATTTGCTTCTCTTTATTCCCGTTGCTTTTAAAGTATATAAGATTATGCTCAAGTCTATACAGCAAAAAGAAGAGATACTCTTCTTAAACTACCACTTAGAGCAGAGGGTTTCAGAAGCAACTGCAGAGTTAGAAGCAAAAAACACTAAACTCTTAGATTCAGTAGAAAATTTTCAAACCCTACTTGATACAACAATGGAAATGATTATTATCACTGACTCAAATAAAATTATTAAAGATATTAATAGTGCCGGTGTGAAGCTATTATCAGCTAATAGCAAAGAAGACTTAGTGGGGCGCAGATTACCCGACTTTGTAGACGAGCACGACAGACAGAAGCTAGGTCTGATCTTAAATAAGAATAGTGAGGAGCCATCTGAACTCTCTATGAGGAAAATCGGTGGAGAAAATTTTCCAACTTTAGCCAATTCACAAAATGTTATACAAAAAGGTAAAAGACTTAGAATTATCACTATGCAGGATTTAACACAGATTCAGCAAAAAGAGAGACTGCTGCTGCAACAGAGTCGAATGGCTCAGATGGGGGAAATGCTCAGTATGATTGCTCATCAGTGGAGGCAGCCACTAGGAGCTATCAGTAGTGCTATCTTTGGTATACAGACTAAGCTTGCTACTGGAAAGTATGATAATAAAGATTCAAATGAAGATCTGTATAAGTTTTTAAATACAAAACATAAAAGAATAAATGAGTATGTTCAGTTTTTATCTACAACTATAGATGACTTTAGAAACTTCTTTAAACCAGATAAGAAAAAAGAGCTCGTGACATTTGAGACACCGATTGGCAGAGCACTACTGATTGTTGAGGGTTCATTAACATCTCACGGTATTGATATCGCCTATACGTTTAATGTAAATGAAAAAGTTGAATTGTTTCAAAATGAGATAATGCAAGTTATTTTAAATATTATTAAAAACAGTGAAGATAATTTTATAGAAAGAGGAACTGAAAGTCCTCAAATCAGAATAGAAACAAAGACTATGCCTGCTCACTATGAGATTGTTATAAGCGATAATGGTGGTGGTATCTCTCCGCATATTATTGATAGTGTTTTTGAACCATATTTTTCAACAAAAGATGAAAAAAATGGAAGCGGCTTGGGTCTTTATATGTCTAAGATGATGATTGAAGAGCATAGCGGCGGTTTCTTGCAGGTTGAAAACACAAAAGATGGTGTTGCCTTTAGTATTTTAATCCCTCACTTTTAATATCAAATAAAAAACTTTTTAAAATTTTAAACCTATTATGGTAAAATCCCATTCATAAAATACATACTGTAAATACTAGAAGGATATTTGATGAACTTTCAACCATTAGGAAAAAGAGTTTTAGTTAAAAGAGTTGAAGAATCTACAACAACTGTGTCAGGGATAATTATTCCAGATAACGCACAAGAGAAGCCTTCACGTGGTGAAGTAGTGGCTGTAAGTAAAGAAGTTACAGAGCTTGCAAATGGCAATCAAGTTCTATTTGGTAAATATGCCGGAAATGAAGTCTCATTCGAAGGTACAAAATATATGGTTCTTGAAGTTGATGATATCTTCGGGATAATAGGATAACAAGAATGGCAAAAGAGATAATTTTTTCAGACAATGCAAGAAATAGTTTAGCTCGTGGTGTTGCACAACTTACAGATGCAGTAAAAGTAACTATGGGACCTCGCGGTCGTAATGTTCTTATTCAGAAGAGTTACGGTGCTCCTGTTATCACTAAAGATGGTGTTTCAGTTGCACGTGAGGTTGAGCTTAAAGATAAACTAGAAGATATGGGTGCCCAACTTGTAAAAGAGGTCGCATCAAATACTGCTGATGAGGCTGGTGATGGTACAACAACTGCAACAGTTTTAGCAAATGCTATCTTCTCAGAAGGTCTTAGAAACATTACAGCCGGAGCAAATCCTGTTGAAGTAAAACGTGGAATGGACAAAGCTTGTGAAGCGATTTTAGAAAATCTAAAAGATGCTTCTAAAACTGTGAATGGTAAACAGGATATAGCTCAAGTAGCTACTATTTCTGCAAATTCAGATAGTGCTATTGGTGATATGATTGCTGAAGCAATGGAAAAAGTTGGTCAAGACGGTGTTATTACTGTTGAAGAGGCTAAAGGTATCTCTGACGAACTTGATGTAGTTGAGGGTATGCAGTTTGACCGTGGTTATTTAAGTCCTTACTTTATCACAAACGCTGAGAAGATGATTGCTGAAATTGAAAACCCTTGGATTCTTTTAGCTGACAGTAAAATATCTTCACTAAAAGATCTGCTCCCAGTTTTAGAGCAGGTACAAAAGACTAACCGTCCTCTTCTTATAATTGCTGAAGATGTAGAAGGTGAAGCCCTCTCAACTCTAGTTGTAAATAAACTTCGCGGCGTTTTAAATATCTCTGCTGTTAAAGCTCCTGGTTTTGGTGACAGACGTAAAGCAATGCTTTTAGACATTGCAACTTTGACTGCAGGAACTGTTATCTCTGAAGAGACAGGACATACAATTGAAGGTACAAGTATTGAGATGTTGGGTCAGGCTACACGTGTTGTAATCGATAAGGACAATACTGTTATCGTGAACGGTGCAGGAGATGAGGCTCTGGTTCAAGCAAGAATCGCTGAGATAAAAGTTCAGATTGATGCAACATCAAGTGAGTATGACAAAGAGAAACTTCAAGAGCGTCTTGCAAAACTTTCTGGTGGTGTAGCGGTAATCAAAGTTGGTGCTGCAACTGAGACTGAGATGAAAGAGAAAAAAGATAGAGTTGATGATGCACTATCAGCTACAAAAGCTGCTGTTGAAGAGGGAATTATTATTGGTGGTGGAGCTGCATTAGTTCGTGCTGCTGCTAAAGTTTCTCTGGATTTAACGGGTGATCAAAAAATTGGTTGTGAGATAATTTTACGTGCTGTAAAAGCTCCAATGAAACAGATTTCTCAAAATGCAGGTTACGATACAGGTGTTGTTGTAAATTCAGTTGAATCTGCTGAGAATATTAACACAGGTTTTAATGCTGCAACTGGTGAGTATGTTGATATGTTTGAAGAGGGGATTATTGATCCGCTTAAAGTTGCTCGTGTAGCACTTACAAACGCAACATCAGTCTCTTCATTGTTACTTACGACTGAAGCTGCTATTTTTGAAATCCCAGTAGAAGAACCGGCTGCTGTAGATGCCGGTGCTGGTATGCCTCCTCAAATGGGAATGCCGGGTATGATGTAAGCAAGCGTTAAAAAAACGTGAATTTCTTCACGTTTTTAGCTTGCGCACCAAAGTCTGATATGTATAGCATCAGACCTCGGAGTCACCCCCCCCCAACTCCTTAAATATACTCCTAAAAGTTATTATCCAGAAAAATTAGATATAGTATCTAAAGCATAAAGTTTAACAACAGTGTTAAAAGGTAGAGATATGGATAGTAGGAGAGTCTCTTTAGTATTAGGTAGTGGTGGAGCTAGAGGAATGGCACATGTCGGTATTATAAAATGGCTCGAAGAACATGGTTATGAGATAGAGTCAATTTCGGGTTGTTCTATCGGTGCTTTAATCGGGGGATTTTATGCTTCAGGCAAACTGGATATATTTACGGAGTGGATAGAAGAAGTTGATGGTATTGATTTACTGAAACTTTTAGACTTTAGTGGTTCAGGCGGATTTGTATCCGGTGATAAGATTGTTGCTAAGATGGAAGAGCTAGTGGGTGATTGCCTTATTGAAGAGTTAGCAATTAAATTTACTGCTGTAGCTACTGATATAGATGCAGAGAAAGAGGTCTGGATTAATAAAGGATCCCTTTTAGGTGCGATTAGGGCTTCAACATCGCTACCACTGTTTTTTGCTCCATATCTGTATAATGATAAGCAATTAGTAGATGGGGGAACTCTAAACCCTGTCCCAATTGCACCGACGTTTCATGACACTACAGATTTAACTATCGCAGTAAATCTTGGGGGAGAAGCTGATAAAGAGTTGTCTTTGATAGAAGAGGAAGCAGAACTTACTTTCGGAGATAAGATAAAAGAGTATATGAGTGATATTTCTGTACCTGACTCTATAGCAACAGAAAATGGTATGTTTTATGTAGCAAATAAATCTTTTGAAACTATGCAAAGTACAATCGCTCGTATGAAACTCTCAGCATATCCACCAGATATAGAGATAATCATACCAAGAAATTTATGCGGAATATTTGAGTTTAGTAGAGCTGAAGAGATTATAGCTTACGGCTATGATATGTGTGAAAAAAGTTTTGAGAGAGGCTAGAGATTATCTAGTTTCTTTAAATAGTTTTGATAATCTTAGTATTATTTGTATATAATTCTCTTAAAAATAGTAGTGAGCGTAGATGGAAAATCCTTTTGAATCTGGACATATAAAAAATTACTTACTTCTTTATGCCAGTATAGTCGTGATTATGATACTTTTTTTTATAGCCAGTACACTTTTTAATGATGTAGAGGATATTGAGAAAAAAGTATTTAATACAGAGATAAAAGAGGAAGTTACGAGTGAAAATTTAGAACCAGAAGAAGATAAAAGTCCTAAATTTAAGCTATTAGATAAAGCGTATTAGTTACTCTTTTGTAACTATATAGAGCTGCTCGTGTTTTAATCTTTTTAAGATATCCATGACTGTTACAAAATCTTGAAAACGTGACTCTTTGTCACTTCTAAGAACTACAGTCTGCTCTTTTGATATGCCAGATAACTTTTGCTCTAAAGCTTTTGCATCAACTCTCTCTTTCTCAAAAAACATCTCACCTTTTGCATTTACATAAACTGTTATCTCTTTTTTAACATCCTCTTTTTTAGAAGCTTTTGCCTCTGGAAGCTCAACTGGAATAACTCCCTGTTTTATAAATGTAGCTGTTGTTAAGACCATAACCAAAAGAACAAGCATGATATCTATGAATGGGATTACATTTATCTCATCAAATCTTTTTTTTGCTTTTTTACACTTTGCCATGAGGCTTACTTCTCTGCCATATCTTTTGCAACATCGTATTTAGTCAAGATTCTCTCAACTTTACGAAGTACGATAGTATAAGCAATAATAGCTGGTATTGCAACTATAAGACCCATTGCCGTTGCCTTAAGTGCGAGTGCAAGTCCAACCATGATTTTTTTTGCATCAACAGCTCCAACATCACCCATGGTGTAGAATGTAATCATAATTCCTACAACGGTTCCAAGAAGACCAACATAGGGAGCATTTGAGCCGATAGCACTTATTACGCTTATATTGTCAGTTAAATCCATCTCAAGATTATCTCTATGGTCATAATCTTCTATTCTAACACTTTTGTAAAACATCATTCTCTCTATGAATAACCAAAGTGTAACTATACTCATTAAAATTAACACTCCCATTACTCCATAGTCTAGGGCTTGTTCTGCATATGCTAAAACATTATCTGCTTGCATCTATACTTCCTTAATATTATTTAAACTTTAGCAGCACTGTTGTTCCGCTGTTTGGTGATGATTGAAAACTCAGATCTATACTGTTTGTATCACAAAAACGTTTTACCATACTAAGACCTATACCAAAACCTTGCATATTGTCATTTGCCTGGTAATAGTTATCAAAAATTTGTAAAAGTTCTACTTCGTCCATTCCCAAACCATAATCTTGTATTTCAAGGCTATTAGTGCTTAGTCTGATATCTATAACATTCGAATTTTGTGAGTATTTTACCCCATTATCGATAACGTTGTCAATGACTTTTGAGAGACCTGTTTTGTCACTTAGTATCTCTCTCTTTTCCAGTTCAAGTTTGAACTCTACGTGAGGATAGATATTTGTTAAAAATGAAACACGTTGCTCAATAAGTTCATCTAATAAAAAGCTCTCTTTTATATTCTGCTTGCTCTGCATCTTAAT
>JBDLHW010000063.1:0-9592 GCA_039715155.1 Campylobacterota bacterium
TGTCTTGTGTGTCATTCATAAAATGCCCTTGAATTATTGTTGTTTAGGTAGTTTATTGAGTGCTAAAGTGGATGGGGTAGAGGGATTCGAACCCCCGAATACCAGTACCAAAAACTAGTGCCTTACCGCTTGGCGATACCCCAACATTTTTAAAAGTTATAAATTGGTTGCGGAAACAGGATTTGAACCTGTGACCTTCGGGTTATGAGCCCGACGAGCTACCGAACTGCTCTATTCCGCGGTGTTTACAAACATACAGTGTGTTTGTGAGCCGAAATTATAGGCAAATTGCTTTTTAATGTCAAGAGTATTTCTGAAAAAATTTAAAAATGTTTTTTTGAACTCTTTTTAAATAACTTTTATGTATAATCCATTTTAATAAAAGCAACTAGCTTGCTTGAGCTTACTGCTAAAGTTATATGTCCTATGCCATTTCAGAGCATTAGGATAAAACTTAGTGTTAGCGTAGTGTTTTGAGCTTTACTCAAAATGCGTAAAATAATAAAAAGAGAATTTATGACACCGATTGAGAGAGTTTTAGAAGCGATAGAAGAGATAAAAAAGGGTAACATGGTCATCATGATTGATGATGAGGATAGAGAGAATGAGGGTGATTTAGTTTATGCAGCTGCATTTAGCTCACCTGATCATGTAAACTTCATGGCAACACATGCAAGAGGACTTATCTGTGTGGCTCTTAGTAAGTCTATAGCAACTAGGTTAGATTTAAATCCTATGGTAAGTTCAAATACTTCTTCATATGAGACTGCGTTTACTGTATCTGTTGATGCAAGAGATGCTCTGACTGGTATATCTTCAAAAGAGAGAGATGATACTATCAAAATTTTAGCAAACCCTATCAGCCATGCAGTAGAGCTTGTTAAGCCTGGACATATCTTTCCACTCATTGCAAAAGATGGTGGAACACTTGTAAGAACCGGACACACTGAAGGTTCTGTTGATATCTGTCGTTTAGCAGGTCTGAGTGAGGCTGGTGTTATCTGTGAAATCATTAAAGATGATGGAACTATGGCTAGACGTGATGACTTAGATATTTTTGGTGAAGAGCATAACCTAAAAACTGTTTTCATCTCAGACCTTGTTGAGTATCGTTTAGCAAATGAGAGACTTGTAAATGAGACTAAGGTTGAAGAGATAGACTTCTTTGGTGTGAAGGTTAATCAACATACGTTTGAAGATCATGATGGTATAGAGCACACTGCAATCTCATTTTACACTTCCGGAGAAGTTGCAAATGTTCGTGTTCATAATGTAGTGCCCGATATAGAACTTATACTCAACCAAAAAAGATATAACAATCTCATTGACTCAATAGAGTATTTAAAGCAAAATAGCGGTCTTTTAGTGTTTATAAACAAGACTAACCACCAAGATAACTCTGCACCAAAAGAGTTTGGAATAGGTGCTCAGATTATCAAATCATTTGGTATCTCAAAGATGAACCTTTTAGCTTCAACAAAACAGACTGACCTTGTAGGTTTAGGCGGATTTGGACTAGAAGTGAATGAAGTTATAAACATCTAATCTGAAATGATGAAATATCTGCTTCTTCTTTTAGCTATTTCCTCTTTAGCTTTAGCAGAAACAACTAGTAGAACAAAGGTACTAATGGGTACCTTTGTTACTATTTCTACAGAGATTCAAGATAAAAAACACATAGAAAACGGCTTTAAAATAATAAGTGAAGTCGAATCCTCAATATCCTCTTACGATAAACAATCACAAATATATAGACTCAATAGAGATAAAAAAAGCTCAATTGATGCGACTACTTATGAAGCACTGCGTTTGAGCAGAGAGTATTATGAAAAGAGTGATGGCTATTTTGATATTACTATTGGCTCAATTACAAAAGATTTATATAGATTTGGCGAAGAGGAGAGAGTAGCTACCTCACGTGAGCTCAAAAATGCAGTAGTGAACTTTAATGGTTTATCATTTAACAAAAACAAGGCACGACTGGAAAAAGGTGTGAAAGTTGATTTAGGTGGTATGGGCAAAGGGTTTGGTGTTGACAAGGCTGCAGATTACTTTAGAAAACAGATGCTAAAGAATGTTACTATATCTGCAAGTGGAGATATCCGTTGCTTAGGTCTATGTCATATAGATGTTCAAAATCCATTTGGAGAGGGTATCTTAGCTGCGTTTGAGACTCTACAAGAAGATATGGGGGTTAGTACAAGTGGAAACTATAACAGATATGTTGAATCTCTCAGAAATAATCATCTAATTGACCCAAAGTCAAAAGCATCACAAGACAAGTTTATATCTATAACTTTAATCTCAAAGATGCCAAGCAGTCACTTGGATGCCTTTGCCACAACTGCATCTGTTATGCCGACTGAGGAAGCCTATGAGTTTTTAGACTCTTTGAAGTTGGCTTATATAGTTCTGCAGAGTGATATGGAGTTAGTTGTTAGTCAAAACATCTTTAAGTATGTAGATAATCTACTCATAAATAATACTCCTAAAAAGTAACCAGGAACTATAAAGTATAAGCAGTTCAAAAACTCCAAAAGAGAGCAGTTTCAGATAAGCGAAAAATTCCATGCCGTTTATAATCCCAAATGGAGATGCTAGCTCTAAAGCAGCACTAATAAAAGTTAAATATATAAGCAGTTTAACACTCTTAGAGTCTCTTTTTTTTGTAAAAACTAAAAAATGCAGTAGCACCATAATGAAAAGTCCAAATGCAAATATATGCGGTAAAATAGTTTTTAAAACAGCACTATTGGTTTTGGGATTTATAAACCTCTCTTCATTGCCAAGATAGTAGTTACTTACCTCTTGCACACTAAAACCGATTTTATGCTCAAAGAGCATTGCGCCACTCACACTCAGCAGTAGTGAAAATGCTAGAAAGTAGACTATGGAGTATCTGTATGCCTTAGTCATAATAGAGCTTTATAAGAGAGTACAGAGACATATAGATGGCAGAGGTATGCCATGTAAAGAATGAAAGAACATAGAGTCGGACTAACTCTGGATATAGAAAAAATGAGAGTGCTAATGAAACCAATGAGAACAGGGCAGGAATCATCACTGCGTTTACTATGAGAATATTAAATTTTTGAGCTCCGCTTAGTCTGATATAAACAGCACTCAGAGTTAATAGTATCATCATGATGAAAAATATCTCCATATGCCAGAACTCTAAAAACGAGGATGTTGTAAGTGGGTCTATAAACTCATCTACATTTCCAAATAGAGTTGTTTTTATTGCCTTTTCAAAGAGACCGAAACTATAGCTTTTTACAAATATATCAGATACGAGATAGAGTAGGGTAAAAAGAAGTAAAATGCCTAAAATCGGCTTCATCATACTATCTTGTTTCAGATCTTTTATAAGTGTAAAACGCACTATTTATCCTTTAAAACTTCATTATAAAATGCAAAGGCAACTCTTGAGCCATCAGTTATACTTCTCGCACTCAGGGTTGCTCCTGTGATAGTCGGAATATCTTTTGATACTCTTAACATTTTACCTGTTGAAACATCATCAAACTGGGAGTTCCATTTTTTAGATGGCAGATACTCTAAAGGCTCATTAAATGCGATAACTTCTATGCTTTTTAAGAGAGAATCTTTTGATATAAAGTATAAAACAACTGCATTTTTTGAACGAACTTTTTTATTTATGAGTATCCCATATCCCATTAACCGGGAGTTCTTTACAGCCTTAAAAATTCTAAATATTTTACTGTCTAGTTTTGTATTTGAACTCTTCTGAATATTAGATGCCTGAACTTTAGAAAGCAAGATGTTTTTTTTGACTATCACAGCCTCACTTCCATAACTCTGCTTCATAGCATCAATTGGGGAGATAAGTACTTTTGCACTCACAGAGAGTACAAAAAGAGATGATAAAATTAGTAATGAGTACTTCATAACTTCAACCTTTTTTAGTAATCTCTAGAATATAAAGCCCATAGAAAGACTAAAGATATCTGTTTCATCTTCATGAGATACTTTAGAGTTATCTTTACTCATCGCATAGTCAGCTTTTAAAACAACCTGTTCGTGTGGAAAGTAGTTGAGACCGACTGTTATCGTGTCAGTAGAGTCCACAGAACCACCACCTGTTATAACATCTTGAGCAGATACGCTTTCATACTGTACAAATGCTGGCATTCTATTTTGAATTTTTGTAAATGCTAAGAGGTCATAACTTGCGTTGATAAAACCACCTTTTGCTTTTTCTGGTTCATTTAAGACTGTTTTAGAGCGATTAGTTTGTGTATAAACACCATAAGTTCTAAATGCACCTAGAGTATAGTCAAAGTGAAGATCACTCATAACAATATTTGAATCAACATATGCAGAAGCACCGACAAAAAGACCATTAATACCTGTGTAGTCAACTCTTAGAGTACCTGCAAGTTCAAGTCTTTCACTGTTATTGTCAATTCGAAAAGAGCCGACACGACTATCCCTTAACCAATCATTACCTTCTGTAGCTCCTCTACCTAACTGTAAGCCAGAAAAAGCACCAAGGTTATATGATAAGTTTTCAGCTAACTGACCATAAAGCATAACTCCGTTTTCATGCCATGTTGAAGGTATAAGTTTTTTTGAGGTATTTGGTCTTTGAACTGTTGTAAAGAGTGTCGGTTCATGTTTCTCATTAATAAGACCCATTGGCATCAGTTGATTACCAAGCCTTAGATTTAGGTTTTTGTTGAAAAGAAAATCAAGGTACATAAACTCTATGATTACGTAGCCATCACCGGTTGCACCCTCTTTAGCTCCACCGTGTTCAAACTCAATCTCAGTGTTCATGATGATATTGTCTGTAAACTTATAACCGATATAAGGGATAAATCTATATACATCAATATTATCAGAAGCACTTCCATCTTCATTTGATTTATGATAGTAGTCCATCTTCCCGTAACCACCTATGCTCAGAGGAGATTTTGAGTAGTAAACCTTTGAAGCAGCACTTCCAAGACCACTGTGTGACTTAGTTGTATCAACTGTCGTGTAGTTAAAACCAGTCTTTAAGTCACTTGTTTCATCAATTAGAGTCTCTGTAATCTCACGTAGCTCTTTCACCTCTTGTTTCAGGGCCTCAACATCTGTTGTTTCACTTGCGTATGTTGCACCAGATAGAATTATCGCAGTTGCAACTCCTATTTTAATTATATTTTTCATCTTGTATTCCTTTTTCTTCTTTATGATTATGAAAAGTATTATCAAAATCATCTAATATTCGAATTCTACATCAAAATAAATTATATGTCAATAGTTTTGGGAATCATTATCAATATTGTCACAGTGAACTCTTAATATTAAGGTAATAGTTAGTGGTTATTGGTAATAATAAACAACTATTATTTAAGGTTGATAAAAAGATGTCTAATATTAAATCTCTAAAAGAGCTAGCTAAAGACTTTTCTCTTCTTTATGTTGAAGACGATGTGGATTTGCGAATAAGTACAATAGAGATTTTTCAAGGACTCTTTAAGTATGTAGAATCCGCTGTAGACGGGGAGGATGGACTCTCCAAGTATTACGACTATGCTACGCAAAATAACATGAACTTTGATATAGTTGTTACAGATATTCAAATGCCAAAAATGAATGGCATTGAGTTGATAAAAGAGATTTTTACTATAAATAAAGATCAAAAGATACTTGTCATATCCGCGTATGATGATAAAAGATACCTTATTGAGCTTATAAATATGGGTGTGACAGGATTTATACAAAAACCATTAAGTTCAAAACAGATTGTTGAAATTCTACTTGAAACATGTATAAAGTTGGCTCAGGAGCAAGAAAAGTTTAGGTTTATAGAGCTCTATGATAACTACACTTGGGACTCTAAGTATAGTACTTTACTCAAAGATAATGTTGAAGTGTCGTTAACAGATAATGAGAGAAAACTGTTTAAACTTTTAACAAGTTCTCTCAATGAAAAATTCTCATCATTGGAAATATTTGAGTATATATATTCTGAAACAGGTAAAGAGTACTCAGCAGATGTCATAAAAAGTATGTTCAAACGCCTAAGAAAAAAGATACCCCATGAGCTCATAATTAACACTCCCCAGACTGGTTATAGCCTAAATTCCTAGATTGACACTCCGTTGACACCCTAAAGTAGTAGAATTTCAATAAGTTCTATTATTTAATAAAAAATGGGTATACGGTATGAATATAAAGAAAATTACACAGGTTAGTGAAACTTTAAACCTGTTATATGTTGAAGATGACGCGCTTGCAAGAGCATCTACTCTTGAGATGTTGGAGAACTTTTTTGTAAATATAACTGTGGCGGTTGACGGACAAGATGGTTTGGAGAAATTTAAAGAGAATGATATTGATCTTATTTTGAGTGATATCAATATGCCTAAAGTAGATGGTATAAAGATGCTCGAAGAGATTAGAGTGTTGGATAAAGAAGTGCCTGTAATGTTTTTATCTGCACACAACGAGACCTCTTATTTTTTAGATGGCATAAAGCTGGGTGTTGACGGTTATATATTAAAGCCATTGGAATTAACTCAATTTATTATATCTCTACAAAAAGTTACGGATAAGATAGTTTTAAAAAATGAAAATGAGAACTATAGAGAACATCTTGAACAGAAAGTGATACAAAGAACTAAAGAGTTAAATGAAAAACTTCATTTTGACGAGTTGACCGGTTTAAAAAACAGATACTCATTTTTTGAAGATATACGAGATGTGGATGTTCCAATTCTACTGATTATAGATATAGATAAGTTTAAAATAATTAATGAAATCTATGGGGTGTCAGTAGGCTCTATGGTATTAAAAGAGTTCGCTAATTTTTTACTGGAGTTTAGCAAAAACAGTACTTATCAGATCTACAGGTTGTCGGGAGATGAATATATACTGTTTGATAATGTAGAGCATATAAATCCTGAAAAATATGAAAATGACCTGAAGAGGTTTTTTGAGCTTCTTAAAGATTTTACAGTGGATATAAATGGTGACACTATCTCCATAGAAGTTGCTATAGGAATCTCAACTTCACAAAAAGATGCTTTTGAAAGTGCTAAAATCGCTCTTGATTATGCCAAGACCCATAAAAAACCTTATGCCATGTATTCAAAAACTATAGATAAGCGTGAGGAGGAGAAAGATGCTCTTAAGTGGAAAGATATAACTAAGTCTGCAATAGAGGATGATCGTGTTGTTCCTGTATACCAGGCAATTGTTGATGAGAATGGAGAGGTTCTAAAGTATGAAACACTAATGCGTCTGCAAGAGTCCGACTCAAAGAAACTGATCTCTCCATATTTCTTTTTAGATATCGCTATAAAGACAGGTTTGTATGACGCTTTATCTAGCTATGTCATCTTTGAGGCACTACATCTTGTTGCTAACTCCTCCAATACATTTAGCATAAATTTTACCTATGGAGATATTAAAAACAGTGTTTTGATAAGTGAGATAGAATCATTTTTTAAACTCTCTCCTGAACTTGCCACAAGAGTTGTGATTGAGATTACTGAGACTCAGAGTATAGAAAGTTACGATGATGTAAAAGAGTTTATTAAACGTTTTCGAAATTATGGAGTTAAAATCGCTGTTGATGATTTTGGCAGCGGTTTTTCTAACTTTGAATATATCTTGGAGATAGAACCTGATTATATTAAAATAGACGGCTCTTTAATAAAAGATATCGACAATGACAATAAAGCACTGATACTGGTCAAAGCTATAGTCGGATTTTCGCATGAGCTTGGGATTAAAGTGATTGCTGAGTATGTTCATTCCGAGACTGTATTTAAGATGCTCAAAGAGATGGGTGTAGATGAGTATCAAGGCTTCTATTTTGCAGAACCTGTGCAGAGTATATCAAAAGGGGATGGATGATGTCAAAGAGTGATTATATGTTATCAATAGATGCTCTTCCTGTAAGTATCGCTATTTATGAAGCGACAGATGATGGTGATTTTATTTTTGTAGAGTTTAATAAAACGGCAGAAAAAACAGAAAATATTTCAAGAGATAAACTAATTGGGAACAGGCTCACTAAGGTTTTCCCAGGTGTAGAAGAGATGGGTCTTTTTGATGTTCTTTTACGTGTCAGCGAAACAGGGAAAGATGAGACGTTTGATATTGGTCTGTATGAAGATGAACGCATGAGTGGATGGAGAAAAAACATAGTCACAAAGCTTGATAATGGCTTGATAATGGCTACTTATGAAGATCTTGGAAGCAGTGAGTATGTTAAAGTGTTTGAGAAAACATTAAAAAAGAAAACGGCAGAACTCACTCTTAAGAATGAAGAGCTTCAGCGCCAAGAGGAGTACTTGAAAAAATCACAGGAGATTGCCCATATTGGAGTTTGGGAACTCGATATGGAAAGTGATACACTCTACTGGAGTGATGAGATTTACAATATCTTTGGTATTGAAATCAATGAGTTTAAACCTAGTTATGAAAAGTTTTTAGAGCATGTTCATCCAGATGACAGAGGGAAGCTTCAAGAGGAGTATACAAACTCTATTTTAGAGAAGAGAAGTTATTTTGTAGAGCATCGCATTATTCGTAAAGATGGTTCTGTAGGTGATGTGCAAGAGAGAGGAGAGCATAGCTACAATGAGAAGGGCGAGATTACCAAAACAGTTGGTGTCATATTAGATGTCACCAGAGAAAAGCAGTTAGAAAAAGAACTACTTACACTGAACGACTCATTAGAGCAGAGGTTTTTTGAACAGACTAAAGAGCTTGAAAAATCAAAAGATTCACTTTTGAATCAGTACAACTTACTTCAAAAAATCCTAGATACCATCCCTGTGAGAGTTTTTTGGAAAGATAAAGATGGAGTTTTTCTGGGTGTAAACGATCTCTTGGTTATGGATACAGGTCTGAGTTCAAAAGATGAAATAGTTGGAAAAACAGATTTTGAGATGCCTTGGGGGACTGAGGAGGCGCAAGGTTACCGAGATGATGATATCGCAGTAATGAACAGTGGAGTACCACGTTTGTCATTTGAAGAGACCCAAACAGGTCCAAATGGGGAGAGCATAACTTTGTCAACCTCAAAAGTGCCTCTAAAGGATATTAACGGTGAGCTGATGGGAATACTTGGAACTTATGATGATATTAGTGAAAGTAAAGAGCTGGAGAAGAGGGCTCATATGCAAGAGCAGCAGCTTATACAGCAGTCACGCTTGGCCCAGATGGGGGAGATGATAAGTATGATAGCCCATCAGTGGAGACAGCCTTTGGGTGCTATATCAACAACAGCTGTAAACCTTCAGATGAAGATAGAACTCGAAGAGTTTGATTTGAGGACAAATGAGGGGATAGAGGAGTACAATAAGTACTTTTTAAAGAGACTTGGAAATATCAATGAGTTTGTTCACAGCTTAACAACGACTATAGATGATTTTAGAAATTTTTACAGACCAAATAAGAAGTCTATAGAGGCTAAACCGGATGAAGTTATCTTAAAAGCACTGGCAATCATTAGAGCCTCTTTAGAGTATGACAATATTGAGGTTGTGGAGCACTATAACTCAAGTGAAAAGTTAGAGATGTATGATAGTGAGATGATGCAGGTTGTCCTCAACATATTAAAAAATGC
>JBDLHW010000064.1:0-9570 GCA_039715155.1 Campylobacterota bacterium
CAATATTTAATCCAGCAATCCCGTCTGGCTCAAATGGGGGAGATGATAAGTATGATTGCCCATCAGTGGAGACAGCCATTAGGTGCTATATCAACAACAGCAGTAAATCTGCAGATGAAAATAGAGTTAGAAGAGTTTGATTTAGAGACAAAAGAGGGTTTACATAAATATAATGAGTACTTTTTAAAGAGACTTGAAAATATTAATGGTTATGTACATAGTTTAACAACGACTATAGATGATTTTAGAAACTTTTATAAACCAGATAAGAAGTCTGTTAGTGTTAGCTTAGAGAGTGTAGTTAAAAAGGCACTCAATATTATAAAAGCATCACTTGGAAATGATAATATAGAAGTGGTAGAAGATTATAGCTCGACAGATGAGCATGAGATATATGATGGTGAGATGATGCAGGTTATTTTAAATATATTAAAAAATGCACAAGATAATTTTAGAGAAAAAGAGACTAAGCATCCACAAGTCATAATAAAAATAGATGAAACGACTATCTCTATCTGTGATAATGGGGGTGGTATACCAAAAGATATAATAGGAAAAATCTTTGACCCGTACTTCTCAACAAAAGATGAAAAAAATGGTACCGGTCTGGGTCTTTATATGTCAAAGACTATTGTAGAAGAGCACCATAAAGGGAAACTACTTGTTAATAATATAAACGGTGGTGTCTGTTTTAAGATTGAACTCATGAAGTAAATCAGCTATAATATATTAAAAATAATATAGAGAGTTTATGAGAGAAATTTTTGAGAGAGTGGAAGATAATAACGGTACTTTTTACGAAGTAGATATGGATGCTGGTGAGTTTAAGAGTGAGAGCCCTTGGCTTTTTAGTGTTTTTTTAAAGTTTGATTCTTCTAGTGAAACAGGGGAAGTCTTTGAAGAGTTCTTAGAGACTAAGGAGTCTTTGATTATTGCCTTGGAATCTGAGGGCATGGTTCACTATGTAGGTTCTAGAGTTGTTGATGGATGGAGTGAGTTTTACTTCTATGCAAATGATTCTAAAGAGCTAAACTCTATGTCTACAGCTATACTCAAAGAGAGTGGTTATATTTATGAGAGTAATGTTGTAAAAGATAACAAGTGGAACTTTTATGAGACGCAGCTTTTTCCAACAGAGTTAGAGCAGCACAATATTCAAACTGCTAAAATTGTTTTCCTTTTAGAAGAGGAGGGCGATGACTTGAGTCTGCCAAGGGATGTTGAGCACTATGTGTCGTTTGAGATGCCAACACAGAAAAATAGATTTATTAATACTCTGAACATAGATGGTTTCACTTTTAAAGATGATATAAGTTCTGAAGAGTTTGAGCATGGTGTAGCCCTTGTGAAAAAACATGCTGTAACTTACGAAGAAGCTACGAAAGTGATAGCTGAGCTATTTGAAGAAGTAAAAAAAGAGGGTGGTTACTATGAAGGTTGGAGTACAACCTTAATAGATAGTGACGACTAGGCAGTAATGCGAAAACTATTTGCCATTACAGGAGTTGTAAACTACCTTTTAGTTGTATTTTTAAATGCTTTTACAGACTTAGGTCATAAAATCATTATACAAAATACAATTTTTAAAGTTTATGATGGTCATACGCAGATAGTTCTGACAGCTATTGTCAATGCACTTATTTTACTTCCCTTTATCATGATGTTCTCTCCTGCAGGTTTTTTGGCAGACAGATTTCCTAAGAACATTATCATGAAACACTCCGCTGCTTTTGCAGTTTTTATTACACTTGCAATTACCTACTCATACTACAATGGACACTTTCAGACTGCCTTTGGTATGACATTTCTACTGGCACTACAGAGTGCCATATATGGTCCAGCAAAATATGGCTATATAAAAGAGTTAGTTGGTATAAAGTTCATAACTAGTGGAAATGGAGCTGTTCAGGCAGTTACGACTGTAGCGATTTTAGGCGGCATAATTTTCTATACAGTTCTATTTGAAGGGATGTATAGTGAGGGTTTGACTACCCAAGAGGATATACTCAAAGTTATCGCACCAATAGGCTGGCTTTTAGTGATTGGCTCTATAATAGAGTGGTTTTTAGCTTCAAAACTTCCAAATAAAATGGTGAGAGAGTCTCAAAAAGATTTTAAGATGAAAAAATATCTTAATGGCACTTATCTGTTTAAAAATCTAAAAATCATAAGAAGAAAAAAAGAGATTATAGAAGCAGTAGTTGCACTGAGTCTCTTCTGGTCAATCTCTCAAGTAGTACTTGCAATATTTGGGGAGTATGCCAAGAGTGAGCTTGGAGTTACAAATACAATCTTTGTCCAGGGTGTCATGGCTTTGGCTGGAGTAGGTATAGTTCTAGGCTCTTTAATGGCTGCATCGTTTTCTAAATATTACATTAACACCGGCTTGGTTGCTATAGGCTCAACAGGTATAACCATCATAGTGTTTTTGGTTCCTTTTATCTCATCAATGGGAGTTCTCGCATTTATGTTTATGCTCTTTGGAATCTTCTCAGGTCTTTTGATGGTTCCTCTCAACGCACATATTCAGTTTTTATCACCAAATGTTCACTTAGGTACTATCCTGGCAGGTAGTAATTTTGTACAAAACATCTTTATGTTTAGTTTTTTGGTTTTAACAACTCTTTTTGCATATTTTGGTATGAATGCTGAGATACTCTTTTATCTTATGACTATTGTAGGTCTGTATCTTACTTTTATGCTTGCTAAACGCTATATGGTAATGACTTTTTGGGCTACAATGGAGATGATTTCAAGGACTCGACACAGATACAGTTATGAGGGTTTGGAGAATATTCCAAGAGATAAAGCAGTTCTGTTTTTAGGAAATCACGTGAGCTGGCTTGATTGGATTATACTGCAGCTTCCGATGAAAAGGCGTATTAATTTTATGATGGATAAAGATATATATCACTGGCCTATCTTTCATCGTATGTTTAGAAAAGGTG
Organism: Campylobacterota bacterium; assembly: GCA_039715155.1. Taxonomy (GTDB): domain Bacteria; phylum Campylobacterota; class Campylobacteria; order Campylobacterales; family Sulfurimonadaceae; genus Sulfurimonas. Next base: position 2,949 of record JBDLHW010000064.1, read on the forward strand.
AGACTATACCACTCTCACCAAGAGCTTCAAAAGATGCATTTAAAGAGGCACATAAAAGACTCAGAGACGGTAAAATGGTAGCTATCTATCCAGAGGGCGGTATAAGTAAAGATGGCGAACTAGGTAAGTTTTACAGAGGATATGAGATGATTCCTCAAAACTATGACGGTGTTATTGTTCCCTTTTATATTGATGGTGTTTTTGGCAGTATGTTCTCCAAGTATAAACCTCACAAGAAAAAGAGCTTTTTTAAAAGACGTGATGTTAGAGTTCATTTTGCAAAACCGGTTTCTAAAGATATAAACTCTGAGGAACTTAAGGGTATAATTCAAAAATTAAAAGATAGATATATCAGTGAGTAGGTGGGAGATAAAATGAAAACAACTTTAATTATTGGTGCAGGCGGAGTGGGTCGTGTAGTAGTACATAAATGTGTACAAAATGCAGAGGTATTTGGAGAGATAGTCTTAGCAAGTAGAACTATAGGTCGATGTGCAGAGATTAAAAGTGAACTTCCTGATGCTAACATAGATATAGCAACTGTTGATGCAGACATTACTGAAGATGTTATAGAGCTGATTCGTAAAGTAAACGCAGATATCGTCATAAATGTGGCACTTCCGTATCAGGACTTGACAATTATGGATGCTTGTATAAAAACTAAAACGCCATACTTAGATACTGCAAACTATGAGCATCCTGATGAAGCGAAGTTTGAGTATAAGCTTCAGTGGGCAAGAGATGAGAAGTTTAAAGAGGCTGGAATCATGGGACTTTTAGGTTCTGGATTTGACCCTGGTGTTACAAATGTATTTTGTGCTTATGCACAAAAACACTACTTTGATGAGATTCATACTATCGATATACTTGACTGTAATGCGGGTGACCATGGCTATGCCTTTGCAACAAACTTTAACCCCGAAATAAACCTACGTGAGGTATCTGCAAATGGTCGCTACTGGGAAAATGGAGAGTGGATAGAGACTAAACCTATGGAGATTAAGATGGTTTGGGATTATCCTGAGGTTGGAGAGAAAGACTCCTATCTGCTTTATCATGAAGAGATGGAGTCTTTAGTGAAGCACATTAAAGGTCTTAAGCGCATTAGATTTTTTATGACCTTTGGTGAGAGTTATCTGACGCATATGAAGTGCTTGGAAAATGTTGGGATGTTAGGTATTAAAGAGGTTGAACACAAGGGTCAAAAAATAGTGCCTATGGAGTTCTTAAAGACTCTTTTACCCGACCCGGCTTCACTTGGTCCACGTACAAAAGGTAAGACAAATATTGGCATCGTTGCAGATGGTATTAAAGATGGTGTTAGAAAGAAGATTTATATCTATCAGGTAAGTGACCATGAAAAATGTTTTGCAGAAGTAAACAGCCAGGCTGTATCATACACAACGGGTGTTCCGGCTATGATAGGTGCTAAGCTTATGCTTGAAGGCAAGTGGAGTGGCAGTGGTGTTTTTAACATGGAAGAGTTTGACCCGGATGTTTTTATGGATGAGTTAAATACCCAGGGATTGCCTTGGCAGATAAAAGAGCTAAAAGTATAAATATAATGTTAAATCCATTAACTTTTAGATAAAATCAAAAAAAATTGTTTTATATAATTAAATTTAAATGGTTTAAGAGATGGAGTTTTAGATGACGTATGAGAGTATCATAAAAAATATAGATGATATGCCACCACTATCAGATGTTGCAAGAGTTATGCAGAGTCTTTACGCTTTTGGTGCAGACAATGTAGATATAAAAAAACTGGTGAGAATGATAGAGTCTGATGTTATGCTTACTGCGAATATTTTAAAGATGATTAACTCACCATACTATGGGTTTAAGAGTCAAATATCTTCAGTCTCTCAAGCTGTTACACTCTTTGGTGTACAGAAGATATACGGGCTAGTTTTACACTTTGCAATGAGTAATCATCTCAAGGCAGACACTGCTATATACGGTTTTAATAATGCTCAGTTTAATGAGATGTGTATTTTGCAAAGCTCACTGATGATGCAGTGGTATGCGAAAGTTGACCTACATGATACTCATATTTTGACCTCTCTCGCTCTTATTATGGAATCAGGTAAACTTATTGTCTCAAAAGAGTTGCATGCGAGTGATTATTTAGAAACATATAGAGAGGGCTTTTTAGCCTGTACAAATATTCAGGATTTTGAAGAGGAGTTCCTAGGTACTACCTCATACTATTTAAGTGCGCTACTATTTGAGCATTGGGAAATAGAGCCAATATATGCAGAGGTCTTAAGAGAGTTAGATGGAAATACTCATGAAGAAGATGAGAAAGAGCTTGAGAAAAAAGAGTATGTAAATGCTATTTTAGACCCTAATGATGAGAATAAAAAAGAAGAGGGAGCTAACGCTGTGATTAAACAGTATGCAGCCGCTATTGATGTGATAAGAACAGCGATAAACTTAAAAGAGGTTCTGACAGAAGAGTCTATTAAAAAAGCTTGTGCTAAAGTTCAAGAGATGGGACTTGATGCTGAACGCTTTGAAGTGGTAGCACTCAGAATTAAAAAGAAGTATGAAGAGCTATAAAAATATAGAAACTCCCTATTATCTCTGTGAAGAGGAGCTTTTAGAGAAGAATCTTATGCTTCTTGATTATGTTCAACGTGAGAGTGGAGCAAAGATTATCTTAGCCCTGAAGGGCTTTGCTATGCACTCAACATTTCCTTTAGTAAAACAGTATCTCAAAGGATGTACTGCAAGTGGACTTCATGAGGCACTTCTCGCTAGAGAAGAGTTTGGAAAAGAAGTACATACTTATTCTCCCGCATTTAAAGATGAAGAGATAGAGCAGATCGCTACTATCTCAGACCACATAGTCTTTAACTCGCCTTCTCAACTTTTTAGATTTAAAGAGAAAGTAAAACAGACAAATCCAGATATTCATATCTCACTTAGAATAAATCCGGAAGTCTCAGCATCGCCTGTTGATATCTATAATCCATGCGGTATTTACTCCAGATTAGGCACGACGAGAGAAAATTTTGATGAGAGAGTTTTAGAGCATATCGATGGACTAAATTTTCATGCACTGTGTGAGCAGGGTGCAGGTGAGCTTGAAGAGGTGCTGATTGCATTTGAGAAGAATTTTTCTTCCTATTTTAAAAACCTAAAGTATATAAACTTTGGTGGAGGACACCATATAACTAAAAAAGGTTATGATGTAGAAAAGCTGATACAGCTCGTGAAATATTTTAGAAAAAAATATGGCGTTGAAGTTTACCTAGAACCTGGGGAAGCTGTTGGTTGGGAAACAGGCACACTTGTAAGCAGTGTCTTAGATATAGTCCATAACGGAATGGACATAGCAATTCTAGACACTTCAGCAGAAGCACATATGCCGGATACTTTAACCATGCCTTATCGTGCTGACGTGAGAGGAAGTGGCGAGGCTAAAGAGAAAAAGTACACTTACCGTTTAGCTGGAAATACCTGTTTAGCAGGTGATATAATGGGTGACTACTCTTTTGATGAGCCTTTGAAAATTGGAGATAAGATTATCTTTAAAGACCAAATTCACTATACTTTTGTTAAAAATACTACTTTTAATGGTATCAAACTTCCATCATTGGTTTTAAAGAAAAAAGATGGCACTATAGAACTCATAAAAGAGTTTGGATATGAAGATTATAAAGAGAGGTTGTCATGATAGAAGACAAAGAGAGGTGGAATATTCGTCACGTTGAGAAGCCTATGAAGCATACAGTTTCTCCAATTCTTGAGAACTATGTAAAACATTCAAAAGTGGGAACTGCGCTTGACTTGGCTTGTGGAACCGGACGAAATACTCATTTTTTGGAAGATTTAGGTTTCAGCATAGACGCTGTCGATTTATCCGATTATGCACTCTCACGTGTTAAAGATATTCCTGGTATTAAAAAGATAGAGGTGGATTTAGACTCTTACAATTTAGAGATAAACTCATACGATTTGATACTAAATGTCAACTACTTAAACCGTCGACTTATGGCCCAGATGATTGATGCTTTAAAAGATGATGGTCTTATCATTTTTGAGACCTTTATAGAGGCACATGAGAAGCCGAAACAGGGAAGTATGAACCCTGATTATCTTTTAGAAAAAAACGAGCTTCTCAAGGCTTTTTGTGATTTAGACATAATTTTTTATGAAGAGAAAGATGGAGTAAACCTTAGAGGTGAAAAAAATAAAACAGCTTCACTGGTTGCTAAAAAATAAAATATCAGCCTATGTTAAGAGACAGTTTACAACTATATAACTATTTAAAAAGTAAGAATTTACTCGAAAGCTCCTCAAAATACTGGTGGCCAAATGTCGGAACTTTTGAGGTTCTTATTGGTGCTATTTTAACTCAAAACAGCTCATGGAAAAATGTAGAAAAATCTCTTAAAAAACTAGAACATTTTTTAGATTTAGATAGCTTTTTGACTCTAAGCGAAGAGAGCTTAAAAGAGATGATAAGAGCTAGTGGATTTTATAATCAAAAAGCTCCAAGACTTTTACAGTTATCACTTAATATTAAAAATGATTTTAATGACTTCAAATCTTTTCAAAGCATGGTTACAAGAGAGTGGCTGTTAGATCAAAAAGGGATAGGTGAAGAGAGTGCGGACTCTATTCTCTGTTATGCTTGTTTTAGAGATGAAATGGTTGTTGATACCTATACAAAAAGATTACTAAAAGAGTTTGATATAGAGTTCAGTGACTATGATGATTATAAAGATTATTTAGAGGGTGGACTCAGAAGCAATTTCAACGAAAATGATTTAAATCTTATTTTTGCAAGGTTTCACGGTATGATAGTAGAGTACAATAAAAGAGGACTACAGACCCTCAAGTAAAATACTCCAGAGTCTATCTACTTCCTTATCACTTAAAAAGAGGGATGACTTGTTGTCATAGAGCTCTTTGAGTGCTTTTTGGTTTATACCGAGAGTATGTGTACATTTTTGATGAGTCGGTAGAAATGCGCGTATAAGTGAAATCTCATTCTCAATTGGACGTGAGCATAAAAAACAGACAGCTTCACGATGCAGACGTCCCTCATGCTCCAGTATCCTCACGTATGCTTCAATAGCTACCCGTTTTGGATTCTGTTTACTCCACTCTTGTGAGGCACTCTCTATAATGTTAAAATAGAAATCACCAATATCTTCCGCGTCTTTTAAATGCTTATGAAAGAGGGCTAAAAAATCCTGCCATAAACGTAGAAGTTTGTAGTCGTTAATCCATTTGAAACCTATATGAATAACATCCTTAAGTCTAGAAATAGTAGATTTAGAGGAGGGCTCCTTCTCATAATCTATTTTAAAGCCAATATTTATGGTTCCATGTCTCGCTCCATAGAACCTGTAGAGTGTATCTAAACTCCCACTTGATAAAACTGTGACTATTAAGTCTTCATCTTTTACTTTGTTAAGATTTATTATATACCCTTGCATGCCGGAAGTATACCAAATTTAACCTTTTTTTAATGCTTTTTTAGGTACCCTTCGACACCTAAATATCGGTAGATAGAAAAATAATTTTTTATAACGATTAACGATCAAGAAGGAATACAATGGGATGTAATTTAGATATATTAACTTCTTTTAAAGACAATTGTGGATTTGGACTATTAGCTTCAATAGATAACAAACCTACTCATAAAAACGTAGAAGATGCGGTGACTTCATTATCAAGAATGATGCATAGAGGGGCTGTAGCAGCAGATGGTAAAACAGGGGATGGCTCAGGTTTACTGCTCTCTATGCCAAAATCTTTTTTTGAGAAAGAACTTGCTGAAAATGGTATAGAAGTACCAGGACAGTACGCGGTAGCAATGGTATTTTCTACGAATGAGAATGATTTTGATGTTATTAATTCTGTATGTGAAAATAATGATTTAAAAATTATTTACACAAGAGAAGTACCTCTTAATACTGATGCGCTTGGTGAACAAGCATTAGAATCCTTACCAATGATTAAACAAGTTTTTGTTGCACCTGCTTCTCCTGTTGCCAGTGAAAGGTTAGATGCACTAGTGTATCTATCAAGAAAAGAGATTGAAGCAAAACTAAAAGATGACAATACATTTTACATCCCATCATTTTCAACAGTTGTAGTATCATACAAAGGTCTTGTGATGCCAACTCATATTAAAGAGTTTTATACAGATTTAGCATCTGAAGATTTTAAAATCTCTTTTTGTCTGTTTCACCAAAGATTCTCAACAAATACTCTGCCTCAATGGAAACTTGCGCAACCGTTTAGAACGATTGCACATAATGGAGAGATTAACTCTGTAACAGCAAATAGATTCAATGTTAAAGCTAAAATGGCTGCAGCAGAATCTGGTATTTTTACTAAAGATGAGATGGACAGATTAGTGGATGTTATTCAAGATGGTATGAGTGACTCAGCAAGTTTAGATAACTTCATGGAATTCTTACAGGTAAATGGTGTAGATTTCTTTAAAGCTGCACGTTCAATGGTTCCGGCACCTTGGCACAATGATCATGCAATGGATAGTAAGCTTAGAGCATTTTATGAGTATTCAACTACTTGTTTTGAGCCATGGGATGGACCAGCAGCTGTTAGCATGACAAACGGAAGATATATTGGGTGTGTA
>JBDLHW010000065.1:0-9539 GCA_039715155.1 Campylobacterota bacterium
CTTCGCTATTCACCTTATCAGCTGCATTGAGTGCAAAAAAGGAGAGTAAAAGTAGTAAAAATATTTTCAAAACAGTTCCTGATTATTAATTAAACTATTTATATCATTTATCACATTAAATATAAGTGATTTCGTTTTATCTTTTGTAACTATGTGAGGCTCAAAGTGGTCACTCACTACTTTAAAGATATAGAAGTTCTTAATGGCTGGAGAGTGTATGACTGCATCATAAAATCCATAAGATTCCATATCAACAATAGGGTAGGTATCCTCACGTGCCTCGTGATCCAAGCAGACTATCTCTTTTTTATCTTGAAATCTATACTTTATATCTTTGTAGGTAACAGAACCAATCTCTAGAAGTTGACCTATTTTATATTCACGTGAGGCTGCGCATATGCCAATATTTAGATAGATATCGTCATCTGTTATGTCGAAGTTATCTATGAGGGTTTGGGTTGCTAGCCTTGCGTTTATTACGCCAAGCCCGGAAACAATGAGAGTTATGTTTTTACCTATAAAGGCAGTGTAGTTACCAAGCTTACTCTTTTTGAGCTTGTAAAAATCAACAAAGGCTTGAGCTTCCGGCTTGAGGGCAGTTACAATATATATCATAGGGTGATTATACCGTTTTTAAGAAAAAGCTGTTATAATTTCGTCGCTCTTCTTTAGACCTGTGCAATGGTCGTTTGAGATAATGTGTCAGGGTAGGAATACAGCAGCACACCTTAAACAGTTATGTGCCGCAGGTATCTGGAGAGGGGTACTTTTTGTAATGCTTTTGCTAAATTTCTTCGTTGAAATTAAGTGAAAATTCGTCATTTACTTCAGTAAACTCCTCAATTTAACTAAATTTCGCCTTGAACTTTAACAAAATCATTCACAAAACAAAACCAAGCAATAATTTTTAACTTTACTCCTAGTCTTCTCTATATTTTGAAATACCACACGGCTGATTAGGTGTTGGTGGATTCTCTTTTAAGTATGTCAAGTCTTCGAGTGTCTGTTTTAAAACTCTCTTCTGTTGAAGAATTGGAAGCATAATATTATCTTTTTCATTAAGTGGAATATTCCAATCAAGCAGTAACTTTTCTACTTCGTCATCTAGCTCTTTTAGGGCATTTTCTATATGTTTAATTGAATTCATGTTTGTATTGTAGCAAAGTTTTATAATTATTTGGGTATAATCCCATTCTCAAAGTTCCTAGCGGACTTTAAAGAGAATTTTATAGAGGAGCCATCGATGCCAAAAATGAAATCGGTAAAAGGCGCTGTAAAGCGTTTTAAAGTTAAGAAAAATGGTCAAGTTAAACGTGGAACAGCGTTTAGAAGCCACATTCTTACTAAACAAGATGCTGCAACTCGTCGTAAGCAAAACACTCCAAAAGTGGTAGCTGACGCAGATGCTGCAAACATCAAGGCTATGATTAACTAGTACTAATTTTAGTAAAAGTTATATCGTAAATCTCCAATTTTAAGAGAATTGGGCAAGACCACCAAAGTAGTGGCACCTTGAGCACAAAAAGTGACTGGGTAAAGAAAAAGGAAAGAAATGCCAAGAGTAAAAACAGGTGTTGTTCGTAGAAGAAGACACAAGAAGATATTAAAATTAGCGAAGGGTTTTTATAGCGGTCGTCGTAAACACTTCCGTAAAGCCAAAGAGCAAATTGAACGTTCATTAATGTACGCATTCCGTGACCGTAAGCAGAAAAAACGTGAGTTCCGTAAACTATGGATCATCCGTATCAATGCAGCGGCTCGTTTAAATGGAATGAACTATTCAACTTTTATGAATGGTGTTCACAAATCTGGCATCGAGCTTGATCGTAAAATTCTTGCTGATATGGCGATGAATGATGCGGCTGCGTTTACTGCAGTTGTTGAAGCTTCAAAAGCAGCATTAGCAAAATAGTCTAAACCTTCGGGTTTAGCTTTGCTAAATCTTATCGACCCTAAACCATCCAGCGATAGAGAATCTTTTTCTATTAGCACTTAAAACTTCATGCGGAAATTTTTCACTCATAAAAACTACTAATGTATTTGCATTAGGCACTACTTTAGCTATTTTTTCACTATTTTCATTATAAACAATCAGTTCTCCGCCATCGTTCTCGTTCCACTCATCATTTAAATAGTAAACAGTAGTCACAACACGATTTTTAGAGTTTTTAAAGGCATCTAAATGGGTCTCATAAAAATCACCCTTATCATAGATAGCAAAGTGAGATTCATAGTATGATAGCCCTAGATAGAGTGAGCGGTTGAGATACTCTCTAAGTCCATCTGCAAACTCTAAAAACTCTTTTTGAATACCATCACTCCCATCAAGCCAGTGAATTTTATCTCGACGTCTATTGCTGTCAAGATGTAAGTCTCCAGCACCAGATATCCCAGCCCTTTTAAAGTTTTTTTCATCTTTGGCAGAGTTTAAAAGTGTAGATGCAAGTCTCTGTTGGAGAGAATTTTCAATAATAACATAACCATTCTCTACAAGCGAGTCAGTGATTTTAGAGTAAAGTCTTTCATACATAGATACGATTATAGTGCAAATTATATTATTGTTTGTTATAATGACTCAAAAAAATAGGGTTTATTATGGAAATATTCATGAAAGAAGATGACTTTATTGTCTCTAAAACTGATTTAAAAGGCCGGATAACATATGGTAATGATATCTTCATTAAAATGTCAGGCTATTCAGAAAAAGAGTTATTAAACGCCCCTCATAGTATCCTCCGACATAGGGATATGCCCAAAATAGTATTCCATCTGTTATGGGATAGGATAAAAAATAAAAAACCTATTAATGCATATGTGAAAAATTTAACAAAAAATGGAGACTTTTACTGGGTCTTTGCAAATGTAACAGCATCTCTAGATAATAGTGGTAATATTATTGGCTACTACTCGGTACGTAGAAAACCATCTAAAAAGGGTGTTGATGCCGTAGAAGGACTTTACTCTGAACTTCTTGCAGTAGAAAAGTCTCAAGGTCTTGAAGCATCTGGGAAAGTACTGGAAAATAAATTAATTGAAATGGGAGTGAATTATGACGAACTTGTTATTAGCCTTCAAAAATAAACAGACACTTGCTCTGATTTTTTTGACACTTATTAGTGTTGGAATTATAATGATAAAGTTATCTGTTTTACTAGGATTAGCGATTTTATTCATCTCTATATTGACACTTTTTATCCCATCTAGCAGTAGTGATACGGATGATACTGTTTTTAATCAGATAAGTGAGGTAATATCAGGTGCGGGAGTTGGGAAGCTTGAAAATAGAGTTACAAATATTCCGGTAAATTCAAAGTATTTTAAAACGGCATGGGGTGTAAACAACTTATTGGATCAAGTTGAAGCATTTATGCGAGACACAATATCTGCTGTTGAGATTGTCAGTAAAGGAGAGGGCAAACCCTATGTGTTTTCTGCTGGACTCAAAGGTACGTTTAAAGTAGCAAGTTCTCCTATTAATAAAGCTATAGATGGTATTTTAGCAGCACAAATTCTTGAGGTTCAAGGTGAACTCTCAAGTGAGTTTCAAAAAATGGGTGGAGGAACTAGCGGTGGGTTGTTAACTGTTCAGGGAGATATACAAAGAACAAGTGAGACTATGTACAGTATTACACAAACATCTAAAGATACTGCACTCTCTGCTCAAGAGAGTTTGCAAACTATGAATCAGGTTAACGAAAATTTTACTCAACTTAATGAAGCGATAGGCCAAACAGGAGAGATTGTTCACAGTTTAGGTAATCAATCTGATGAGATAGCAACAATCGCCAGTCTGATTAAAGATATTGCAGACCAGACTAACCTCTTGGCACTTAATGCCGCGATTGAAGCAGCCCGTGCAGGTGAGCATGGTCGTGGGTTTGCTGTTGTTGCCGATGAAGTGAGAAAGCTTGCTGAGAGAACGGCTAAAGCTACACAAGAGATATCTATTACAATATCAAGTCTGCAACAAGACACTAATGATATTCAGACACAATCTGAAACTATGGCGGCCCTTGCCAGTGAATCATCAACTCAGGTTGATCTGTTTGCGCAGACGCTTGACAGGTTCAATACAAACTCAACAACAACAGCTTCTTCAGCGGAGTATCTTAGTAATATACTGATATCTTCTTTAACTAAAATTGACCATATTATTTTAAAGTCAAAAGCTTACTCCAGCATTCTAAAAAATCAACTTGAAGATGAACCGACGGGTAGTTCCGCTTGTACATTTACAAATTGGTATACTAGTGAGGCAAAAGAGTATTTTTCAAGTTCTAAACTATATGGACTGTTAGATGCTCCACATCAAGTGATACATGAGATGGTTGAGAAAAACCTAGTATATGTAAGAAACGGAACAACTTTTGATTACAGCAATACAGAGCCAATAGTCGAGAACTTTAAAACAATGGAAGATGCTAGTACAAAACTTTTTGCTCTGCTTGATGAGATGATAAGAGAGAAAAGAGAAGTCTCTTGAAGAGGAGACTTCTGAGGAACAATTAGATTGGTAATACGCGGATTTTATCTGAAAGTTTCTCTTTAAGAGTTGATTCAATCGCATAAAGTGTACCAGTTGAACTAGAAGCACAACCGTCACAAGCACCTAAGTAACGGATATAGATATCTATAAACTCATCATTTTTCTTGATATCGATAATCTCCATATCACCACCATCCATGATAAGGAACTGACGAACATTCTCGTCAATGATAGCATCAACAGCTTTAATCTGTTGTACTAAAGTCATAGCTTCAAAATCAGCTTCAGCACCAGCACCTGCATCAGCAGCAGCTTTCATCTTCTCTTCATCCATCTCTTTACGAGTGTCAGCTAAGATATCAACTAAGTACCACTCACGAGCTTCATGACCACCTGGTTTGATACAAGACTTACAAAAACCACCAGCTTTAGTATAGTCTGTAATCTCTTCAACAGTTTTAAGGTCATTTAACTTGATTACTTCTTGAAGTGTGCCTAAGCTAACACGAGCACATTCACAAACGATGATCTCCTCTTCAAAACTCTCAGCATCAACACCCATGTAGAGTCCTGCAGCTTTTTTGATAACATCATAAGCCATAACTGAACAGTGCATTTTTTGAGGTGGAACTGCTGGAGTTTCCGGGTCATCACGAAGAGCCATCTCAACATCGATATTTGTAATCTTTACAGCATCTTCAACTTTTTTACCGATACAAAGTTCAGTCATAACATCTGAAGATGCGATAGCTGTACCACAACCAAAAGATTTGAACTTTGAGTTTATGATAGTATCGTTTTTAGGGTCAATCTCCCAGTACAGACGAACTGCATCTCCACAAGACTCTGCACCAAAATCAGCAACAATAAGTTTGTTACCACGTTCCTCTACCTCATTTTCAAATAATTCACCTTGGTGTTGAGGATTATTCATTAATGTCGTAACTTTATTTGAATAAGCGTCCCATAGAGATTCGCCTAACATATCTGACTTAGCCATAATATTCTCCTTTATTTATATTTTATTTAGTGGTGGTGAAGTTCACACTCTTGAACTTCTCCGCCCTTAGTTGGTTGTTGTTTTGCAAAAGAAGAAGATATTCCTCTTAAACGTTCAACAGCATTTTTGAAATGTGCAATTGTATAATCAATCTCTGCATCAGAAGTAAAGCGAGAGAGTGAAAGTCTGATACCAGTGTGTGCCAGTTCATTATCAGCACCGATTGCCAGCATTACAGTATTGGCTTCCAAGTCTTCAGATGCACAAGCTGAACCAGTTGATGCACCGATTTGCTCATTATTAAGATCCCAAAGCATACTCTCACCCTCAACACCCTTGATAGATATAAGGATAGTATTTGGTGTACGATTATCTCTATCGCCAACAATTAGAGTATCACTCAGTTTTACAAGTTCATCTTCTAAACGGTCACGTTTAGCTCTGATTTTACTCATTGTATCTTCTATATTAGTAGTTGCAAGCTCAACAGCTTTTCCCATACCAACAATTAAAGGAACATTTAGAGTACCTGAACGGCGTCCACCCATATGCTCTCCACCATGAAGTAGTGGAGTCAATGGTTGAGAATCTTTAATGTAAAGTGCACCAATACCTTTTGGACCATGAAATTTATGAGCTGAGAATGAAACAAAGTCCACATCTACAGCTTGAAGGTCTACAGGAATTTTACCAATAGCCTGAACACCATCAGAGTGAAAAAGAACGCCTTTCTCTTTACAAACTTGACTAATCTCTTTAATAGGATTAATCATACCAGTCTCATTTGAAGCCCACATGATAGAAACTAAAGCAGTCTTTTCAGTGATAAAACTCTTAACTGTATGTGCTTCAACAATACCTTGCTCATTTACAGGAAGGTATGTAACTTTTACACCCTCTTCTTCGAGCCATTTACAAGTAGAAAGGATCGATGGATGTTCAACTTCAGTTGTAACGATATGGTTCTTGTCACCATTTACAATATGGTCTGCAAATACTGATTTTAAAACCCAGTTATTTGACTCTGTAGCACATGATGTGAACACGATATCGTCATTGTCACTTGCATTTAAGCCAGTGTAAACTTGGTCTATCGCCTTGCTTAGTGCTGGATGCGAAGCCGTTCCAAATTTATGAAGTGAGTTGGGATTACCATAAAGCTCACTAAAAAATGGTAGCATCACTTCCACTACTTGTGGATCACACATAGTAGTAGCATTATTATCTAAATATACTTGCATTTTTTACCTCTCTATTTTAAGAATGATTTTCATTCTTTTTTAAATCAGACAATTTTTGTCTTCTTTTAGTTCTGACATCATAATACCTTTGTGATTAGCTTACGCTTAAGAGTAAATGAGTTAATATTTTATTTAAGAATTAAGGAAGAATTTAAAAAGGGTATAATTGCAATTATATAACCTATAAAGGTAGAGAGATATGTGTAATTTTAACAAGCAGAGTGAAGATACAAAGGCCTTAATCCATCTTTTTATGAAAAAAGCGGCTGAGAATGTTGGTGGTACTAACTTTCTTTTAGCTTTGATAGAGTCGATGAAGAAACAAAAACCAAATGCATTGATGTATAAAGGGTGTCAAATAGCATCCGAGAATACAATCATCAAGTGGAACAAAGTAGTTTTTAAAGATAAGGTAGAAGTATTAGAGGAGATATTAGCAGTTCATAGAAGTTCTGAAGATCCTGATTTCAATATCTTAAGTGACAAGAGTGATAAAAAGAAAAAAGTTCTTATCAATATGGTGAGAACCTTGTCACCAATTGAATTTGTTGTAACTCCACAAAATCATAAGGACGGCAGTGGCTTTAATTTTAAAGTTTTTGAGACTATTGAAGATGATAATGTTGTTTTAAACCCTATCTTTATGGCAATGTTTTTCTGCTCAACAGAGTTTACAAAAAAAGCTTTAAAGTATGAGATATAGTAACTTTAAATCTTAAATGGTATAATCGCAAAATTAATTATAAAAGTATTACTACTTTCTAAAGGTTCAAAATGGCTCAAACTATAACTGAAAAAATATTTTCCGAGCATGTCGGACGTGAAGTTTTTGCTGGTGAAATTATCCGCTCAGACATCGACATGGTTATTGGAAACGATATTACGACTCCTATCTCAATATCTGCGTTTAATCTAAGTGGGGCAGAGAAACTTGCTAATCCTGACGGATTCTCTATAGTTCTTGACCACTTCATCCCTGCAAAAGATATCGCATCTGCAAATCAAGCTAAAATCTCTCGTGATTTTGCTAAAAAACACAATCTTAAAAACTTTTTTGATGAAAAAGACATGGGAATTGAGCACGCTCTTTTACCTGAAAAAGGTCTTGTTGTTCCCGGTGATGTAATTATTGGTGCAGACTCACACACTTGTACACATGGAGCTTTAGGTGCATTTTCAACCGGTATGGGTTCGACTGACCTTGCCTTTGCGATGATTAGTGGAGGAAACTGGTTTAAAGTTCCTGAATCTATCAAAGTAAACCTAAGTGGGAAACCGGGACTTCATACAACTGGTAAAGATATTATTTTAGAGATTATTCGCATGATTGGTGTTGATGGTGCATTGTATAAAACTTTAGAGTTTACAGGTAGTACAATCCCTCACCTGAATATGGATGACAGATTCTCTATGTGTAACATGGCGATTGAAGCTGGTGCAAAGAGTGGAATTGTAGCCTATGATGAAGTAACTAAAGAGTTTTTAGCTGATAAAGATTTAGCACGTGAGCCTAAGATTCACTACTCTGACGCGGATGCAAAATATGATATGGTTTTAGATATTAATGTAGCAGAGCTTGAGCCTGTTATCGCTTATCCGTTCTTGCCATCAAACGGACACTCTATTACTCAAGCAGTAGCTGATAAGATTAAAATAGACCAGGCATTTATCGGTTCTTGTACTAATGGTCGTTTAGGTGACCTGAAAACTGCTGCTGAGATTTTAAAAGGTAAAAAAGTTCATGAAGATGTTCGTTTAATCGTAACTCCGGGAACACAGAAAATCTTAAAAGAAGCATATAAGCTTGGATATATGGATATCATCATCGATGCTGGTGGAGTTGTTTCAAACCCAACTTGTGGAGCATGTCTTGGTGGATATATGGGAATCCTTGGAGATGAAGAGGTCGCAGTCTCAACTACAAACCGTAACTTTGTTGGACGTATGGGAAGTAGAAGTTCTAAGGTTTACTTGGCAAACTCTGCTGTTGCAGCTATATCAGCTATTACTGGATATATAACAGATCCTAGATAAAAATAACAGATACAGGTATTTTTGTGATATAATTCCGAAATTTTTTAAGGACAATTAATGAAAAGCTTACTTTTAATACCGGCACTTATGTTAGGAAGTGTAGCAATGGCTACAGAATACAACTATGAAATTACACCTTTAATAGGATACAACATAGCTGAGGGTAATATCGATTTAGATGATTACGCAGTATTTGGAGCAGAGCTTCAATATAACGGTTTTGATTCTATAATCAAGCCTGAACTTTCTATTCTGTATTCAAATGCAGACTATGAGGGAGGCAGTGCAGATACTGATGTATGGCGTGTAGCAGTAAATGGTGTTTATGAGTATGATAAAGTAGGTTCAGTTATCCCACTTGCAAAAGCTGGTTTAGGGTATGAGCATATGAGTGATGCTTATACATCTGTAACAGGAAATGAAGATAACTGTGCATTTGTTGACTTTGGTGTAGGTGCAAAGATTCCTTTTAACGAGATGATTGCATTAAAACTTGAAGCAGTCTATATGCTTAAATATAATGATGCTAGGTTTGATAACAATTTAGCTCTTTTAGCTGGTCTTAACATTGCGTGTGGTGAAAAAGCTCAAAAAGCTGCACCGGTTGCAGTTACTGAACCGGAACCTACTCCAGAACCAGCACCTGTTGTAGCTGCTGCTCCAATGGTTGTCGATGGTGATGATGATAAAGATGGCGTTTTAAACTCTGCTGACAAGTGTCCTACAACTCCTGCAGGTGTGGAGGTTGACGCTAATGGATGTAAGGTTGATAATGATA
>JBDLHW010000066.1:0-9537 GCA_039715155.1 Campylobacterota bacterium
AGATGGATCACCTAGAAGGTATTTTATTTATAGATAAACTCTCATACTCTAGACGTAAAAAGTTTGAAAAAGAGTACAAAAAAATGCAAAAAGAGAAAAGATGAGAAGCTCTTCAAAGAAAAAAATTGATATAACTCCAAAAAATGAAGTTAAACAGATGTTTAGAGACTGGTTTAAGAAGAGAAATGAAGCTGGTCAGATTATGACAAAGCAGGATGTTATCAATACTGTTTTAAAAAACCTCAATAAAGAACAGGATAAGTTTTTAGAAGAGGCTATGGATGAGATGGTTTCAGAAGGACTGATAGAAGTTCAGGAAGATGGCGTTACGTTAGTTTTAAGAAAAAAAATAAAATAAATATTGCGATTTGCTATATAATCTAAGAGTTCTGTTTTAAGAAGATACTATATAACTAACTTAACATGAGGTTAGTAATATGAAAAGTGTAAACTGTGCGACATATGAAGGGTTAGATGCCAAGGTGGTTCATGTAGAATCAACTTTGACAAAAGGTCTTCCCTCTTTCAGTATCGTTGGTATGGCAAGTACCGCAATAACAGAAGCGAAAGAGCGTGTAAAATCCGCACTTCTAAGTAATGAGTTCTCTTTTCCCCCTAAACGTATAACTATAAACTTAGCCCCAAGTGATGTGAAAAAAGAGGGTTCACAGTTTGACCTTAGTGTTGCACTTTTAATCGCATTAGACTATTTAGAAGATGATTTAAGTGAGTGGTTTGTTTTTGGTGAACTTGGTCTTGATGGAACCGTCAAAGAGAATCTTCAACTATATCCTCTCATGCTATCACTTGCCAATCAAAAGCTCATAGACAAAGCCATAGTTCCTCATGCGAGTTTAAATAAGTTATCAAAAATACCTAATATAGAATTTTATGGAGTCAATACTCTTCAAGAAGCGATAGATTTACTAAAAAATGAACTCACACCTTCTCCTAGTATAAATGCAGGCAGTATAGATTACCCTTTTTATGAGATAGATGATGAGAAGTACTATTATGTAAAAGAGTATGAGGATGATTTTTTAGATGTAAAGGGACAAGATGTTGCTAAACGCAGCGCTGTAATAGCAGCAGCAGGGTTTCATAATATACTTTTTGAAGGAAGTCCGGGATGTGGGAAGAGCATGATAGCCAAAAGACTTAGGTATATTTTGCCTCCTCTTAAAAATGATGAGATACTAGACATTGCAAAGCTTGAAGCTTTGGATTTTAAAGAGCCTGCGTTTAGACCAAGCAGAAGTTTTCGCTCTCCACACCACTCATCGACTTTAGCCAGTGTGTTTGGCGGAGGTTCTCATAAGGCTAAAATTGGGGAAGTTGGACTCTCACATCGGGGTATACTTTTCTTCGATGAACTGCCTCACTTCTCTAAGGGAGTTCTTGAGGCTTTAAGGGAACCGATGGAAGATTCAAAGATACGAATATCTAGAGTTAATTCAAAAGTTGAGTATCCTGCAGAGTTTCTGTTTGTCGGTGCCATGAATCCTTGTCCATGCGGAAACTTATTGGATGAGTCCAAAGAGTGTAGATGCAGTGAGTTAGAGATACAAAAATATAAAAATAGATTATCTGATCCATTTTTGGATAGAGTAGATATAAATGTAACTATGCAGAATGTAAACGCAAAAGATAAGCCGAGCTACTCCTCAAAAGAGATGCACAAGATGGTTGTTGGCGCTCATATTTTCTCTAAAGAACGTGGACAGGAGAATTTCAATGCAAAATTAAGTGATAGAGAGATTGAAAAGTTTTGTATATTAGATGAAGAGGCAAGCAGTGTTTTAGAGATGGCTGTCAATAGGTTTTCACTCTCCTTTAGAAGCATTAAGAAAGTACAAAAAGTTGGGAGAACTATTGCTGATTTAGATTCAAGTAAATTGATAGAGAAAAAGCATATTTTAGAAGCATTAAGTTATAGGAGGAGATAGGTAGTAAAATGCTGCCAAAGAGTTTAAAGCAAAGCTGGCTGTAATCTACACGGTATCTGGACTTCAACTTTAGCGGTTTAGTCCTTTTTGGTGCGCAAGCTCTTTGCGCACTAATTTTTAAACATTGTAATAGGTTGCGTTTGGATGATAGACAACCAACGCAGATGTAGACTGCTCCGGATGAATCTGGAAAGTCTCACTCAGCTCTATCCCAAACTCTTCAGGTTTTAAGAGATCAAAGAGCGGACGATTGAGTTCCAAGTCAGGACAGGCTGCATAACCAAAAGAGTATCTACTTCCTTGATACTTATTCATCTGAACATCACTCAACCTACTCCCTTCACCCTCAGAAATATTCAGATCAAGTCTAATCTGTTTATGAGCAATTTCGGCCAATGCTTCAGCTAACTCAACACCAAGACCGTGAAACTGATAATACTCAGTATAGTTCCCTTCATCATATATCTCACGCTCAACCTCGCTTAGCTTAGCTCCGGCACTTACACAGGTGAGTGCTATGACATCATGTCTATCTGAGTGAAAGAAGTCACTCAGTGCACGGTGAGGTTGCTTTGATTGCCTAGGAAAGGTAAACTGTTTTATAGCTCTTCCCATCACCTGTTCAAGATGTTCAGAGTTTACTTCATCAGCAGAGTTGTACCCTTCACTCTCATCAAAGATAAGGAGAGTGTTGTCATCGCTTCTACACGGCCAGTAGCCGTAGATGATAGTTGGCTCAAAAAGTTTTTCATCAAGAAACTGTGTTTTTAGTTTCTCATATGCTGGCCAGACAACTTCATCAAGCTGTTTTTCGTAAGCCTCTTTACTCATACCTTTTGAGCTGTAACCCCAGCGAGATTTGAAAAGTATTTTATGGTTTATCCACTCAAATGCCATCTCTATCTGCTGCTGAGTAAGTTTTATCTCACGTCTTCCCCAAAATGGAGGAGTCGGGACTTTAACTTCACGAGAGGGCATTTTAAGTTCAGCTAGTGGCGGGATAACTATCTCTTTTTTTTCTTTAACAACCTTCTCTTCTGCATCTTTCCCATGTAGGTCAGTATCAAAGTTTCCAGCTTCGATTCTACTCATGGCAGTTACGCCATCAAAGGCGTCTTTACAGTAAAAAATAGGTCCATCATAAAAAGGACGACAGAAATCATCAACAAAGGTACGCGTGAGTGCTGCTCCACCTATAAGAACAGGAATATCTATTCCCTCAGCCTTTAAAAGCTTGAAGTTCTCTTGCATAACCTGAGTAGACTTTACAAGTAGTCCACTAAATCCAAGTGCTGCTATTTGTCCAGCTTTCATAGCATCCAAAAATTGCTCTAGTTCCACTTTTATACCAAGGTTTTGAACTTTAAAACCGTTGTTTGAGAGAATGATATCAACAAGGTTTTTACCAACATCGTGCACATCACCCTTTACAGTTCCAAGAGCCAGAGTTGTATCAACTGATTTTTCAACTTTTGGCAGGTGAGGGTTGAGATGATCAACTGTTTTTTTCATAGTCTCAGCTGATTGAAGAACAAAAGGCAACTGCATCTGACCTGAACCAAAAAGCTCACCGACTACTTTCATAGCATCTATGAGAATCTCATTTACGATTACTTCTGGAGCGATAGAGTGGCGAACCTCTTCAACAAGAGGAATCATTCTCTCTTTATCTCCGTCCATAAGAAGCTTAGCGATCTTCTCTTCATCACTCATCGCTAGATACTCTTCATCTACAGCATCAGTATCAATAGCCTCTTTTGAGCTAAAGTGCTCTATGAAGTTAAAAAGAGCCTCTCCCTTTGGTTGACGATTGAAGATTAAATCATCACAGACTCTCTGGTCCTCTTCGCTTATCTTATTGATAGGAATAATATGTTTAACGTTAATGATAACTGATGTCAGACCAGCTTCTAAACAGTGATGCAAGAACATAGAGTTTAGATAAGGTCTTGCATCTTTATCTAAACCAAATGAGATGTTTGAGAGTCCTAGAGTAGCACTCACTTCAGGATGTTTTTGACGTAAGGCACGGATAGCTTCAATAGTATTGATTCCTGCATCCCAATACTCCTCATCACCAGACCCAAGTGTGAACGTGAGAACATCAAAGATTAAATCCTCTTTTTTGATTCCGTGACGATTAGTAGCTAAGTCTATGATTCTATCTGCAACAGCCAGTTTATTCTCAACTGTTTTTGCCATTCCAACTTCATCGATAGTCAGACAAACTAAAGATGTTCCGAACTTTTTAGCTAAAGCACATACTTCATCAAACTTAGGCTCACCATCTTCAAGGTTTACAGAGTTTAAAACAGGTTTTCCACCTATATTTTTAAGGGCAGTCTCAAGTCCTTTTGTAGATGTAGAGTCAGGCATGAGAGGAAGGGCAATCTTTTGGTTGTACATTCCCATAACTGCTGTCATATCCTTAGTCTCATCACGACCTGCAAAACCGACATTTACATCGATAACGTGAGCACCGGCACGGACCTGCTGTTGAGCGACACTCAAAGTCCCCTCATAATCCTCCGCTAAAAGAAGCTCTCTAAAGGCTTTTGAACCGGTTGCGTTTGAGCGTTCTCCCATAAGAAGCGGAGCTGGTTCCTGCATAAGGGTTGCAGTGTTAAAGAGTGAGGCGATAGAGTTTTGATGAGAACCGCTCGGCTCTTTTGGTTCTATGTTTGAGACCTTGTCTACAAGGGCACGGATGTGTTGAGGTGTAGTTCCACAACATCCACCTAAAAATGAGACACCATCATAGGCTAAAAACTTCTCTTGTTGCTGGGTAAACTCATCGGGTCCCATTGGATAGTAGGTATACCCACCACGATTTTGAGGAAGACCTGCGTTTGCATGAATAGAAATAGGCTTATGCCAAAGTTCACTGAGCGTCTTTACATGTTTTAGAACCTGTTCGGGTCCAGTTCCACAGTTAAAGCCAAGACTTAAGATGTCAAACGGCTCTAAGATAGTGGCAATTGTACTAGCATCTGTTCCGATGAGCATAGTTCCGCTGAGTTCAATCGTTACAGAGACCATGATAGGAATCTCTATATCTTTTTGACGACACGCCTCTTGACATGCGTGAAGTGCTGCTTTTATCTGTAGTGGGTCTTGACATGTCTCAAGCAGGAAAACATCGACGCCACCGTCAATAAGAGCTAAACAAAATTCAGTGTAGCCCTTGTACATCTCATCATAAGTTATATGTCCAAGTGATGGAAGTTTTGTACCGGGTCCGACAGAACCAAGAACATAACGGGGGCGCTCAGGAGTGCTAAACTTTTCACATTCGCGTTTGACTAACTCAGCTCCGGCACGTGTGAGCTCATAAGCACGTTCACTCATTTGGTACTCATCTAAAACCCAGGAGAATGAGCCAAAAGTATTTGTAGTAATAAAATCTGCACCAGAGGTCAAATATGCAGAAAATATTTCACTCAGAACTTCAGGGCAGGTAACATTAAGAAGTTCGTTACACCCTTCATTACCTTCCCATGCTTCTTTTGGGATTTTTTCATCACGCTGTTGCAGCTGAGTTCCCATAGCACCATCTATGATAAGTGGACGTTTTTTAATAGTTTGAAGTATCTGCTGTTTTGTTGTCATTATTTTAAAACTTTTATTTGAGTTATATTGAGTGATTTTATCCAAAATGAGCATAAAAACTGCTGTGGCGTGACTATTTCTATTGTCTATTAAGTTTACAGATATTAAGTTTGTGAGATCATGTGTGGACAATTTTAAATTGTAATATAAAGGGGATGTAATGTTAGATAGTCTTTCAATAAAAATGAAGATGATTTTAATGGTTTTTATACCGGCAGTAGTGATTTTTGTACTACTGTCTTTAAATGCATATAAGCATTATGAGGAAGTTCAAGAGCTCTCAAAAATAGAAGAGGCAACGATACTTGCAACTAAAATCTCCGCAATGGTACACAATACCCAAAAAGAGCGTGGTGCTTCAGCAGGATTTGTTGGTAGTGGGGGGGGTAAAAAGTTTATAGAGACTATGCCAAATATCAGAAAAGATACTGATGCAACTCGCTCTGAGATGGAAGCTTTTTATAAAACTATGGATATGTCAAAATATCCTAAAGCCATGCAAGAGCAGATGAATGATGCGATGAATCGTCTCTCTAAGCTTGATACAACAAGAGCCAGTATCAGTTCATTAGAGTATAACGTTCCAAAAACTGTTGGCTATTATACTCCTTTAAATGGTGCATTTATTGATACTATCGCTTATATTGCCAAGATGAGTACGGACCATGAGATGAGTACTTCACTTAA
The DNA here is from genome assembly GCA_039715155.1 of Campylobacterota bacterium. Classification (GTDB taxonomy): domain Bacteria; phylum Campylobacterota; class Campylobacteria; order Campylobacterales; family Sulfurimonadaceae; genus Sulfurimonas. The sequence goes on from JBDLHW010000066.1 coordinate 6,243, forward strand.
CGCATTTACCAACTATCTTTATTCAAAAGAGCGTGCCGGGATAGAGCGTGCAGTAATGACTGGTACATTTGCCAGAGACTCGTTTCCAGAAGGTTTTTACGCAAAGTTTGTTAAGCTAATGAGCCAGCAAGATACATATATGGGAAGATTTCTTTTTTTAGCTTCAAAAGAGAATGCAGATTTTTATAAACAGACACTTGTCGGCAGTGCTGTTAATGAAGTAAATCGTATGAGAGATATAGCACTGTCCCATATGGGTGGAAATTTTGGCATAGATGCCACATATTGGTTTAAGACGATTACGGCAAAAATCAATCTGCTTAAAAAAGTTGAGAACCACTTAGCTGATGGAATTTTAGAAGAGGTTGATGGCTTAAGAAGTGATGCTAGCGCCAGTATGACAATGAGTATAATTATAAATATAGCAGTAATGATATTTATTTTAGGTTTTGGCGCTTTAGTTGCAAATGGACTTACTTCTAGAGTTTCTAGGTTTAAAAACGAGCTTGACAGTATTGTTGCTTCAAATGATTTTTCTCAATCTATCTCACATAATGGCAGAGATGAGATTACAGCTATTACGGTTGCGGCAAACCATACAATTTCTGCAGCAAATGAGGCCATAAAAAAAGCAAGTTACGCCTTAGGTGATGCAAAAAGACATGCTCACGAAAGTGAAGAGCAGATAGAGAAAAACAGACTTACCTTAGCTCTTACAGAGTTACTGACTGATGGAGCAATTACAGGTGTTGCAGCTATTCAGGATGGTATGAGCAGTAATATGGAATTCTTAGATAACATCAATGAAAAAAATGCTGAGACCGAGGGTGTAGTTACAGAGGTTAAACACTCAACTGAAGAGATTGGGAATTCATTAAATAGTATCTCTGAGAAAATGCATGAGAGCAGAAGTAATTCCGAGCAGTTAAATAACAGTGTAAATGAGATTACAAATGTTATCGCACTCATTAAAGATATCTCAGATCAGACAAACTTGCTTGCACTAAATGCAGCCATTGAAGCAGCTCGTGCGGGTGAACATGGTCGTGGTTTTGCTGTTGTTGCAGATGAGGTTAGAAAACTGGCAGAACGCACACAAAAAGCTACAAGTGAGGTCGAGGTAAATATTAACCTGCTCAAACAAAACAGTGCAGCAATGCAAGAGTTCTCAGATCAGATGGATGGTGAAATCTCAACCTCTTTAGAAAAACTTGATACCTTCAACACTAGTCTACACACTCTTGTAGAGGGGGCACATGAAGTTAAAGAAGATAATAAAAATATTTCAAACAGAATGTTCCTAAACCTTGCAAAACTTGACCATATAGTATTTAAGTTCTCTGCTTATGATGGAGTCTTTAAAGATAACAAAGGAATATCTTTCTCTACTCACTCAGAGTGTAGATTTGGTAAATGGCATGCAACTAAAGGTAAAGAGATGTTTGGTGCTAATCCTTCATTTGGTAAAATTGATGCACCGCATAAAGCTGTCCATAATAATGTAAGAGGAGTACCATCTTTAATAGCTGCAGGTTCAGTTGAAAACGCAGATAAAATTATAGAAGCATTTAAAAATACTGAGAAGAACTCTCATGAACTATTTGAAATACTGGACACTATCTCTAACGCTATAGAATAACTATTCATATTTTTGACATGATTTGATAAAAATGACGAAACAAGTAATAAAACTCTTGACTTATTTCGTCATTTGATGGTATAATGACGATGAAATTCAATAATATGAGAGGTTTAATCGTTAATGGTACTAGCTTATATACGTCCAGATAAACATTTTGATGCTGCACATGATCAACTTCAGCAGATAAATTCATATGCGATTTCTCATGGTCTTGTTATTGATGATGAGTTCATAGATCAGACTTCACAAAACAAACGCTTAAGTGAGCGTACTCCAGTTACAAAATACTTCCAATCAAAATCAAATGCCACTCTTTTAGTTTATGATGTATGGGTGCTTAGTACAAATATGGAAGATCTTGTACAGATGTTTAGATGTTTACTTAAAAACAGGTTTAACGTTCATTTTATAAAACAGTCTGTTGTAATATCAGAAGAGAGTAGTGCTATGCTTGTTTTAGGACTTATAGACCAACTACGTCAAACGCTTCAGGGTGAGTCCAAAAGAGTAATAGGTCGTCCAAAGGGGAGTAAATCCAGCTCTAAATTTGACGTACATATCAATGAGATAATCTCTTACATAAAAGAGAAAAGAAGTGTGAGCGAGATGGCTAGAGTATTAAATGTCAGCAGAAGTTCACTTAAGGATTATATAGAGTCACGTGAGTTAAAACAGGTTGCATTTGGCTCACTTCTGCCAACAGCACCTGAAAATGCAGAAGAGCAAGTGATAAACACTATCGCTTGTCCAAATTAAAAAAAGGAAAGAGTACATGAGTGAAAAAACAGCAGATATAGAGATACCAACATCTTGGAGAATAAAACGTTACTATCTGTATGCATTGGTAACGGTTATTGCCTTGGTTTTGCCATGGATACAGATAGATGGAAATCATTTTTTCCTTTTAAGTTTTGATAAACTGAAGCTACACCTTGCATTTGTACAGTTTGATATGCAAGAGCTTTACTTGATGCCATTCCTCCTTATGCTAATGTTTTTGGGAATCTTTGGTATGACGGTAATGGGTGGTCGTGTTTTTTGTGGATGGGTATGTCCACAGACAGTTTTTCGTGTAATCTACAGAGATTTAATTGAGACAAAGATTTTAGGTCTTCGCAAACGTATAAAGAACAAACAAAAAGAGCCAGATATGTCTAAAATGGAGAACAAGGTTAAGAAGGCTGTAGCTATTTTACTCTGGACAGTTCTTGCTCTTGTTGCTTCAGCGGACTTTTTATGGTTTTTTGTTCCACCGGAAGATTTTTTCGCATATCTTGGGGATTATGATAACCACTGGACCATGATAGGATTCCTTCTTGGTACAGCAGCATTTTTAATCTACGATATTGTATGGATGAAAGAGGATTTTTGTGTTTATGTTTGTCCTTACTCACGTGTTCAGTCAGTTCTGTATGATGATCATACAGTTATGGCGCTTTATGATATGCACAGAGGTGGAAATATATATGATGAGCATCATAATAAACTTCACACTAAGCAAAAAGAGATTCAAGAGCTTGAGCCTCATGCAGAGTGTACAGCTTGTGAGAGTTGTGTGACAGTTTGTCCTACTCATATCGATATCCGTAAGGGTCTTCAGTTAGAGTGTATTAACTGTCTAGAGTGTGTTGATGCCTGTACAACTGTTATGGG
>JBDLHW010000067.1:0-9391 GCA_039715155.1 Campylobacterota bacterium
TTACCTCTACTTGCACAAAAAGCTAAAAAAGGTGAAGTGTTAGGCAAATATAGCGGTTCCATGTTTAACGGTTATGCAGATATTGCAGAACAGATAGCAGATTCAAAAGGTATTGAACTTGAAAATGCCATTGGAAATGCAAACCAAAATTCTATTATGGTTTTAAAAATAATATTTTATGGTATTATCCTAATTGCGATTTATATGTATATAAAAAGACAACTATTTTACAGAAGGCAAAAACGTGAACTTGAGTAACGGAAGAATCTGGCCATATGCTATTGGCGGATCAATTATATTAATATTTGGAGCATGTGTTGCAACTGTAATCGTTGCAAATAAGTTGCCTGTAGAGGCTAGTGACACTTATATGATGGGTTATCATCAAGCTGATGCAAGTGCAAATGATTTGATAAAAGCTCAAATAGCATTTAATAAAAGCTATAAAATCGAGTATATAACTGATGGCTTATCTGTTGATGGTTCAGTACTTAAATATAGAGTAAGTGATATTTATTCAAATCCGGTTAATGATGCAAGGCTTAAGGTTGTGGTTACAAGACCTAATAACCATAAACATGACCAAGAGTTAATAAACCCTAGGGTAGAGAATGGAGTCTATACATTCTCAAGCATTACACTTCCTCAAGAGGGAAGATGGGATGTTATGGCAAAAGTAAATGTAGGTCAGCTGCAGAGATTTTATAACGTCAAAGCTGATACAAGAGCTAAAGAGGCTTTTGAATACTAAAATATGATGGATGAAACTACTATAGTTTTACCCTCTGCTCGTGCAATTCGCCACGAGCAACTTCAAATTGAATCCTCATCTCTTTTTCTTCCAAATTATATTACAGTAAGTGAGTTTATCTCTAAGCTCTGTATAGTAAAAGATTTTAAATTTACGGACGAAGATAGTCGTGTTTTACTACTTCTTGAAGCATCTGACTTTAATGAGTTCTCCTCCTTGCAGATTGAGAGAAACTTTTTTACCTTTACAAAAAACTCATCCTATATATTTAAATTTTTCGAAGAGTTGAGTGCTGAACTCTATGATATAAACGGTCTGGATTTAGCAGATGTATATGCTGAGTATGAAGAACACATTAGCATATTGAAAGAGCTATACAGAAGATATGAAGCACTCTGCAGTGAACGAAAAATATTAGATAGGATTTTTCTGCCTAAGCTTTACAGCTTTAACGCTGAATATGCCCGGAGTCATAAAAATATTTTACTTCACCTGGACGGACATCTAACAAACTTTGAATTTGAACTTTTGGAAAAATGTACAGAGTTTTCTAATGTTGAGATACTCTTTAGTGCAAGCGCATTTAACACAAAGATGCAGAGTAAGTTTGCTGAGCTTGGGATTGAGTTGGAAAAAGGATATGAGTATAAAATATCTTTAAACTCAAAAGAGATTATTTCTAAAGAAGAGAGAATCAAAAAAACAGAGATTAGTTGTGAATCTTTTAGTGAAGCCCTGCTTCAAATTGCGTTCATAAAGAAAAAAGTTTATGATTTTATCCGTAGTGGTAACAGAGCTGAAAATATCGCTGTGGTACTTCCGGATGAGAAGATGGCCCAACTGTTGAAGAGTTTTGACGATAAGGGTAATTTTAACTTTGCAATGGGTGAGCCGTTTTCTAAAAGCAGAATATACACAAAGCTAAATGCAACAGCTAAAGCTATAGAACAGGACTCACGTGAGAACGATGCAAGAGTTGAGAGAGTTGGTGATGAGTTGTACGCTCTACTTAATAGTATATATTTTAAAAAGAGTAGTGAAGTTGATTTTATAGAGTTTTTAGAGAATACAAAAGAGTTCTTTAGCTCAAAGAGTGAACTAAAAATTTATCAAGAAGAGATTCATAGTTTTAAAAATATTTTAGAATTTATGAAAGATATGAGTGTAAAGTCTTTGATGAGTGTTTTTCTTCAGCGTTTAAGTTCATGTACCCTTGATGATATTCGTGGAGGAAAAGTTACTGTTATGGGAGTGCTAGAGACCCGTTCAGTTCACTTTGATGCAGTTGTTATTGTAGACTTTAGTGATAAAAACGTCCCTAAACGCAGTGATAAAGATATGTTCTTAAACTCTAATATCAGAGAGATGGCATCACTGCCTACAATGAGTGATAGGGAGAATCTTCAAAAACACTATTATGAGAGCTTGATTTATCGCTCACGTGAGGTTGCTATATCATTTGTAAACTCTAGTGAGAGCAGCGCTTCGAGATTTTTAAAACAGCTTGGTATAAAAGAGAGTAAGCAGCATGAAAAGCTTGAGTATGCAAATATACTTTTTGAAAAAGCACAGAGTAAAGATAAAATTGAAAAAGGTATAGTTCAAGAGTACAGTTTTAAAAATATAAAGCTCTCCTCTACAAGACTCAAGAGTTTTTTAACCTGTAAACGTAAATATTATCATAAATATATTGAGCATATTGAGGGGCATGAAATTCCCCGTGATATGCCTAAAGAGCATGAGATAGGAACGGCTGTTCATGAGGCTTTAAAAGAGCTGTACACTGAAAAAATCTCTTACCAGAATGTAGATGAGCTTAAACGTGATTTACACGCAGAACTTGATAGAGTTCGAGGAAAGAGCGAGTTAGACAAGTATCTCATAGCTATGCAGAAAAAACGAATGGATGCATTTTGTGAAGCTGAAATAAAACGTTTTAGTGATGGTTATTCGGTTGAGTATTGTGAAAAAAGTATGAGTGTAGAGTTTGCAGGGATTACTTTAGTGGGGCAGATTGACAGGATAGATAAACGCAACAATGAGATTGAAGTCCTTGATTATAAAACAGGTTCATATTCGCTCTACACCGCGAAAAACTTTACAGAGGCTACGGATTTTCAGCTTGAGTTTTATTATCTGCTTGCAGGTGGACTTGGCAATGTTACAGGGTGCGGCTATTATGACCTCAAAGATTCAAAAATAGTACCTGAAGCTTTTTTAAATGAGAAACTTGGCGTTTTAGAGTCAAATATAAAAGATCTGCTAAATATAGAAGAGATAAATTTTGATAAATGTGAAGATGAAAAACATTGTCTCTTTTGCGAATACAAAATTATGTGTGGTAGAGAGTAATGTTTAAAAATAATTTGGCCTATGAAGCGAGTGCGGGAAGCGGAAAAACTTTTATGCTTGTTGTGCGTTATCTCTCACTTCTTTTTAAAGGAGCTGATTCTTCTAAGATTTTAGCACTTACCTTTACAAATAAAGCAGCCTCAGAGATGAGTGAGAGAATAGTAGAAACACTTGAGGAGTTAGAGTTACGTGGAGAGCTGGAAGAGATTATTACAGTTACTGAGCTCTCACGTGAGTATCTTTTAGATAATCGTAAAAGAGTTTTAGAGGAGTTTTTAAACTCCTCAACAAAGATTATGACGATAGACAGTTTCTTCACTCAGATACTGAGAAAGTTCTCACTCTACGCTTCACTCATGCCGGACTTTTCAACATTCACATCACAGCACGAACTAAAACTTATGTCACGTTTTTTGAGTGAGGTTGATGTGGCTGGGAAAAGAGATACTCTTATCACTCTCTCCCTGCAATCTAAAAAGCGATTGGGAGATATCTTTACGCTTCTTGATGAGTTTTATATAAAAAAAGAGGAGCTATCAACTCTTAAGTTTACTCGCCATGATCTAGTGCAACATGAAATTAACGCGACATCTGCGTTTAATGAACTTAAAAAAATAGTTGAGAGTTGTGATGGGGCTTCTTCTACAGTTTTAAAAGCAGTTCAAGCAGAGAGTTTTGAAGAGATTTATAGTAAATCTTGGATAGGAAGAGAGACACTTGATTATAGAACTTTTTCAAAATGTTTCACTCCTGAGATGGACTCTTATCTACACACAATCCAAAACGCAGTTAAAGATTATCATAGAGCAAAAGAGCAGAACTTCTTCTACTCTCTTGGCGAACTTGTTGATATCTATGAAAAGAGTAAAAAAGCACTCTATATGGATGATAGTGAACTAAGTTTCTCAGATGTTACCTCTTTAGTCTATCAGATACTAAATTTTCTGGATGACAGTGAGTTTTTATACTTTAGACTTGATGCACAGATTGAGCACATGCTCTTAGATGAGTTTCAAGATACAAGTATTATTCAGTATGAGATTTTAAAACCACTTATACGTGAGATAACATCAGGTGAGGGAATCTTCAGTGATGGAAGTTTTTTCTTTGTTGGAGATGTCAAGCAGTCTATTTATAGATTTCGTGGAGGTGTTTCATCCCTCTTTGGTGAGGTAGTAAAAGAGAACAGTACTGAGGTGCAAAAACTCTTAACGAACTACCGTTCACAAAAGGAAGTTATAGAGTTTGTAAACAGCTCTTTCAGGGCTAAGATAAATAACTATAGTGACCAGTTAGTAAGAGAGGATGCGCAAGGAGGATATGTAGAGATTATCCAAAACGATGAGCTTTTAGAAGAGACACTTATTCAAGTGAAAAGAGTTATAGAAATTGGTGCAGACCTGAATGATATCGCGATTCTCTGTGCAACAAATGGAGATGGAGAGGCTGTCAAAATAGAGCTTCAAAAAGAGGGTATAGAGGTTGTTACAGAGACAACAACAAAACTGATAAACCAAAAAAGTGTCAAAGCTGTTTTGGAGTATCTGAAATATCTCTATTTCCAAGAGAAGATATATAAACACAATTTCTTTGCACTCATTGAGCAAGAAGCAAGGGATATTAACCTACTCGACTTAAACAGCGTGAAGCTTGTAGATATTGTTAAAAGTGTGATTGATGAGTATAAGCTCTTTAGTGATGACTTTCATCTTATCAGATTTATGAGTGCAGTTTCAAAATATCCAGATATTGAGGCTCTTCTTTTTGAGTATGAGAGACTAGATACTGCTGCGGCTGCTTCAGATATAAGTGGAGTAAGAGTTTTGACAGTACATAAGTCAAAAGGCTTAGAGTATGAGCATGTTATTGTTATGGATAGACTCAAAAAAACTCCACCGGCTAGAAACTCAATTATATATGAGTATGATGGAATAGAGTTAAAAAATATCTATCTTAGAACAAAAGGGAGAGATGCACTCGATAGAGAGTATGATAATGCACTCTCAAAGGAGAAACTGCTCGTACGCGAAGATAACTTAAATGCACTCTATGTTGCCTTTACAAGAGCTCGAAGAAGTCTCTTTATAGTGCAGAAGTCTAAAGACTCTACATTTAGTGAGTTAGAGTTAAAGGCGGGAGTGTTTGGAAAACTTGAATCCTCACGTGGAAATAATAACCAAACTTCTAAGGATAAATCTCAAGGTTTGGAGTATAGGGCACTCTATTATGGAACTCAAAGTGATATCTTAGCACTAGAGAGTGAGGATAATGAAGATTTAGATGCTATAAATTTTGGTCTTGCAATGCACTACACTTTAGAGATGATGAGTGAGTTCACTCTAGATAAATTGACAAATGCCTCATATATGACACTCAATAAGTTTGGTTACTCTTTAGAGAAAAAATCTTTAGATGATATTGAGAACAGAGTTAATAACCTAGTAAAAGATGAAGAGTTTCAAAGACTTAGTGATGGAGAGTGTTACAGAGAGAAAGCCATCCGCTATAAGAACAATCTTCGTTATATCGACCTGCTTGTGAAACGCAGTGATGGTGGCTGGAGTGTTATTGACTACAAGAGCTCTTTTGCACACTCTGAACACCATGTCAAACAGGTCAGATACTATGTTCACGCTATAAAAGATATTACGGGTGATGAGGTTGATGGATATATCTGTTATCTTCTAGAAAATGGGATAAAAATAGTTAAGATATAAATCTTAAATAAACCTAAATTTAAGTAAGTTATAAGTTTATACGGTTATACTTTCGCCAACAAAACAAGCATTTAATTGTGTATTGTTAAAAAAATACTTGAAAAGGTTCAAGAATGAAATTTACAAAAATTGCAACTTCTGAGCAGATTGACCAAAAATGGGTTTTAATCGATGCAGAGGGTAAAACTTTTGGTCGTATGATGACTGAAGTAGCAACTATTCTTCGTGGTAAGAATAAAGTTTGCTGGACTCCAAATATTGACTGTGGTGACTACGTAGTTATCATTAACGCTTCTAAGGCTAAATTTAACGGTCTTGGTAAGATTAATAATAAAGAGTATTTCTCACATTCTGGTTACTTCGGTTCAACTAAGAGTGTTAAGATGACTGAGCTTTTAGAAAAAAATCCTGAGAAACTATTCAAATTAGCTGCTCGTGGTATGCTTCCAAAAACTAGACTTGGTGCTAAAATGCTTAAAAAATTAAAAATTTATGCAGGTGCTGAACACCCTCACACTGCACAGATTGCTAAATAAGGATTCATTACATGGCAAATAAAATATATGCAACAGGTCGTCGTAAAGCGTCTATAGCAAAAGTATGGTTAACTCCAGGTTCTGGAAAAATTACAATCAATGGTCTTTCATTAGACGCATGGTTAGGTGGACTAGAAGCTAAAAAGCTTCGTGTTAAACAACCTTTAGTTCTTTCTAAACAAGATGGTGCGGTTGATATCGTTGCTACTACAGTTGGTGGTGGTTTTGGCGGTCAAGCTGATGCTCTTCGTCATGGTATCTCACGTGCACTAGTTGCATTCGATCCAGCGATTAAGTCTATTCTTAAACCTGAAGGTATGATGACTCGTGATGCACGTGTTGTTGAACGTAAGAAACCAGGTAAGCGTAAAGCTCGTCGTTCTCGTCAGTTCTCTAAGCGTTAATTCGTCTTTATCGAACTTTTTATCAAACCTTTTTGGTTTGGTAAACCTCTTTTTAAAATTTCCCCAAACAAGCATACATAATTAACTCTATTTAATATATAATATCTTCACATATTAAAAAGGTATTTTATGAAAAAATTTATAATCTTTATCGTAATTGCTGTTGTATTGGCTGCAGCCCTTCCAATCATTGGAAACAAACTTGTTGAGAACACTCTGGATGATAGATTGACCACTCTAAGCTCTTATGGTTTAGAAGTAAGTAAGGCTCAAACAGAGTCAAGCTACCTAAGTACAAAAAAGCATTTTGAGTTTTTATTTCGTGATGCAGATAAATTTGTTACATACCTTAATAAATACTCTGACGAGCAGATTCCCCCATTTGTAAACGCAGCTTTTGAAGGTGTTCTCATTGGGGCAGACATAGAGTATAGCAATATCCCTCTAAGTAAAGCTGTGAGAATTGATAACTATCCATTGGCTCTTTCTCAAAACATGATGAGTTCTATTAAAGAGGATGATTTGGATTTTCATAATTATTTAGAAAAATTCCTGCACTCTAAAGGTGTTTTATACCACATTAATTACAATATAGTCAGTGAAGATTTTGATGGATATGTGCAAGATATTAAAGAGAGCCACACTTTAAAAGATGGGACTAAAATGACTCTAAATCTTTTAAATGCAACATTTAGCGGAAATGGTGAGCTTATTGCGCCAAACACTCTTATATCAAATGTAGACACAATTAATTTAGAGATTGAGAGTGCAAAAACAAAGTTAACTTTTAAGCTTGATGATTTTAGCAGTTCTTCAAGTTTCGAATCAAGAAGTACTTATATTAATGGAGTAGAGTTGAAAAATTTAAAATTAGTAGTAGAGGCGATGAGTGAAAACTTACTTTTTGAAGCTGCTGATATTAAAGTGAACTTCTCTTCGAACACACAGGGAGAGAAGGCTGAACTCAATGCTAAGAGTTCACTTAAAACTATGAATATCAAATCTGATAAAATTGATGTAGCTATGAAAAATTTGGCCTATGATGTTGCAATCAATGGACTTGATAAAGATACTTTTGAAGAGCTTAGAGTTATTATCTCACGTGCCAAAGTAGCATCTCCTTCAAATGATTTGGAAAAAGTGATACAAGAGTCTGTGGTTAAACTTCTGTCTCATGGCTTAGAGTTAGATATAGCAAAACTTTCACTGGAAAATATTACTCTTAATAAGATAGAGAACCTAGAGGGTTTTGATATAAAGTCAAAGTTTATAATCAAAGAGGACAAGGACCTCTCAACTAAGATTAACTTCTCTCCTCTTTTAGTATCTCAAAATGTAGATATGAATATCAATATTAAACTCTCTAAACCTCTCCATGCAAAACTTACAAAAGGCCTGCCAATGACAAATATGGCGAACGGTTTTGCTAAAGAGGATGGAAATAACATTCTTTTTGACATTACATTTATCAATGGTGAGTTTAAAGTAAATGGTAGAGCGTTAAGGTAGTTATGAAGTATCTTTTTCTTTTACTCTTTACTTTTGAGCTTTTCTCTTCAACACTACACCTTGCGACCTCTGCAAACCCATCAAGGCTGAATCCAATTCTTGCAACAGACTCTAGTTCTGGTGAGATAGCGGGGTTTATCTTTAATGGTCTTGTGAAGTATGATAAGGACTCATCTACGATTATCTCGGATTTAGCAGATAAGTTTTACTTTAAAGATGATGTGACTCTTATCTTTGAGTTAAAAAAAGATGTGAAGTGGCATGATGGTGCAATATTTAGTGCAAAAGATGTAGTTTTTACTTACAATACTTTAATTTCACCAAAAATTGCTTCTCCATACAGTGCAGCGTTTAGGTTTGTAGAGAGTGTAAAAGCTTTAGACGATCATAAGATTGAAGTCAGATATGTTAAGCCGTATTTTAAAGCACTTGAGACTTGGATGATGGGAATACTTCCAGAGCATCTCTTGAGAGATGAAGAGAACCTTATGAGTTCTAAGTTCAATACAAATCCGATAGGAACCGGTCCATACAGACTGCATCAACTAGAGCACTCTAAAAATATCATACTGACTGCTTTTGATGAGTACTTTGAAGGACGTCCCAAGATAGACAAAATATCTTTCCATGTCATAGCTGACCCGATGACAAGGTTTTTGATGCTAAAATCTTCGACCTTGGATATAGGCTCAGTTGAACCAATGGCTTATGAGAGACAACTTAATCAAGAGTTCTTTGATAAGTTTAACATACATGAAAATATCAGTCGCTCATATACATACCTTGGATTTAACCTCAGACTTGAAAAGTTTAAAAATCCTGAGGTAAGAAAAGCACTCTCTTTAGCAATAAACAGGCAAGAGATAGTAGATATCCTCTTTTTTAAGCATGCAAAAGTGTGTACAGGACCATTTCTTCCAGGGACTAAAGCTTTTAATGAAGAGGTAAAAGCACCAACTCCGGATTTGAAAAAAGCGAAGGAGCTTTTAAAAAGGGCAGGTTATACAGAAGAGAATCCATTTAGTTTTGAGATTGTAACTTCCAACTCCAGTTCAATCAGGCCATATGCAGCTGAGATTCTCCAGCACCAACTTAAAAAAGTGGGAGTAGTTGTGACACTTC
>JBDLHW010000068.1:0-9383 GCA_039715155.1 Campylobacterota bacterium
CCATGTATAAATCTTCACGCCTCAATCCTGCCTCAGTATAGAGGTGCAAGCCCAATCCAGCAAACACTACTCAATGGTGATAGCCGTACTGGTGTAACAGCTATGCTTATGGAAGAGGGCTTAGATACGGGTGATATTATCAAGATAGATACTATAGATGTAAGTGATGACGAGATGGTAGAGTCTCTCTTTAACAGGCTTACAGATGTGGCAGCAGATTTAACTGTAGATGTTTTAGAGAACTACTCTTCATATAGTGCAGTGCCTCAAGATGACGAAGAGTCAACGCACTGTACAAAAATAACAAAAGCAGATGGTGAAGTTGTATTTGAAAATGCGCTCTTACTATATAATAAGTATCGTGCATTTACACCTTGGCCTGGAATTTACTTAAACTCTGGACTAAAGCTAAAAAAGATCTCTTTAGAAGATAAGCTTAGCTCAAATGCAGTTGGTAAAATTCTAAAGATTGATTCGGATAGTATTGTCGTTGGATGCAGTGAGGGAAGTATTAGAGTTTATAGTGTTCAAGCACCATCTAAAAAAGAGGTGGATATCCTTTCATATATAAATGGTAAAAGATTAACTCTTGCAGATACGTTATCTTGAGAGTGTAGACTCCACTCAGATATATTTAAAAGAGCTACTACGCAGTAAAAAAGTTAAGCCTCCCTATGCAGTTGTTGCTAACTCTCAAACAGATGGTATAGGTAGTAGAGATAATTCATGGATTGAGATGGATGGAAACCTATACTTATCATTTACTTTAGAGTTAAAAGAGCTTCCAAGTGATCTGAAATTAGAGTCTGCATCTATATACTTTGCATTTTTGTTACAGGATGTACTAAATAATTTAAATTCGTCAGTCTGGTTGAAGTGGCCAAATGACTTCTATATTGATGATTTAAAATTAGGCGGAATGATTACAAATATAGTTGGAAATAGCCTTGTCTGTGGAGTTGGGTTAAATTTAGTGAATGCTCCCCAAGGATTTACTACTCTGGATATAGAGATAAAAAGAGAAGAACTATTAGAAAAATATTTTACAAATATTGAAAAAAATTTTTCATGGAAGCAAGTTTTTAGTAAATATAAGTTAGAATTTTGTCGTAATCAAAATTTTTTTACACACAAAAATAGTTTAAGAATTTCATTAGGTGAGGCAGAACTGCAGAGTGACGGCTCAATTTTAATTAACGACGAGAGGATATATAGTTTAAGATGAGTGAAGTAATAGTAATTGCAAATCAAAAGGGCGGTGTTGGTAAGACGACAACTGCTGTAAACTTAGCTGCTTCACTTGCAGTGGCTGAAAAAAAAGTACTTTTGATAGACTCTGATCCTCAGGCTAACGCAACTACATCTTTAGGTTTCCACAGAAATGATTATGAGTTTAATATCTATCATGTACTAATTGGTACTAAAAAATTAAAAGATATCATATTGAAATCTGACCTGCCGACTCTTCATTTGGCTCCATCAAATATTGGTCTTGTTGGTATAGAAAAAGAGTACTACGATGCAGACAATGCAAAGGGACGTGAGCTTGTTCTTAAAAAAGCTATTGCAAATGTACTTAAAGATTATGACTATATTATTATAGATTCACCTCCGGCACTTGGACCGATGACTATTAATGCACTCTCTGCATCAAACTCTGTAATTATTCCTATTCAGTGTGAGTTCTTTGCACTTGAAGGTCTTGCACAACTTCTCAATACTGTAAAACTTGTTAGAAAATCTATCAATCCAAAACTGACTATTAAAGGTTTTGTACCGACAATGTTCTCTTCTCAAAATAACTTATCTAAGCAGGTTTTTGCAGATCTGCGTCAGCACTTTAAAGGTAAACTTTTTAAAGACTCAAAAGGTAAGTATATAGTAGTTCCAAGAAATGTAAAGCTTGCAGAGTCTCCATCATTCGGTAAACCTGCAATTCTTTATGATGTAAAGTCTAGCGGTTCTGTTGCGTATCAAAATTTAGCAAAAGCGATAATCAACTAATGAAGACACAGAAGTTAGGTAGAGGCTTAGATGCACTTTTAGGTGAAATGGATGAAGCGTATGAGAATGAAGGTTCTCAAAAAGATAGCGTTTTAGAAATACTTGTTAAAGATGTAAGACCAAACCCGTTCCAGCCTAGAAAGTCATTTGATGAAGAGGCTCTTTCAGAGTTAGCTGAGTCTATTAAGAATGATGGACTGCTTCAACCTATCGTTGTAACTGAAGATATAGATGGATATGTATTAATCGCAGGAGAGAGAAGACTTCGTGCACATAAACTTGCAAAACTAAAAGAGATCCGTGCTATTGTACTAAATAGTGATGATCAGAAGATGAGACAGTTTGCTCTTATTGAAAATATTCAAAGAGAGCAGCTAAACTCGGTTGAACTTGCAGATGCTTACCAAGAGCTTCTAAAACTACATGAACTGACTCATGAAGAGCTCTCTGTAAGAATTCATAAAAGTAGAACTCATATTACAAACACTCTCAGACTGCTACAGTTATCTGCTAAAACACAAAAATCTTTAATTGAGAAAAAGATTACAGCTGGCCACGCAAAAGTTTTAGTAGGTCTTGATGAGAAACAGCAGCAGTTAGTTGTAAACTCAATCATCGGGCAGAAACTGAGCGTACGTGAGGTTGAATCAATGATTAAAAGTATGAAAAACTTTACTCCTGTTGCTTCTTCAAAACCTGCAGTTGAATCATATGATTTTGATGATATAAAAGGTAGATTTGATATCTTAGGTTTCAATGTGAAATCATCAAATAACAAAATAACACTAGAGTTCCAAAGTCAAGATGAAGTTGATGAATTCTTGAATTATCTCTCAAAATAACAAAATATTTCAATTTTTTCTCCCCAAATTATAAAAAATATAAAATTCTTTTAACATTTTTTAGTAGTTTAACTATCCTTTCAATTTAATAGTAGTATAATCACGCAACTTTTAGGAGGTGCTATGTTAGATATAAATCCGATACTACTTTTGGCTACATTTGTTGTATTTCTTTCGCTTATAGCCGTTCTTAACAGTTGGCTTTATAATCCATTATTTAGCTTTATGAATAAACGTGATGAAGATATCAAAAAAGACCTTGAAAAAGTAGGTTCAAATGATGACGAAATTAATGAGTTGACTTCAAAAGCCGAATCAATAATTATGAATGCTAAACTAGAAGCTGCGGCCCTAAGAGAAAAAGTTATTGCAGATGCTAAAGAGTTAGCAGACAGCAAATTAGAAGCAAAACGTGCTGAATTGGCAAGTGAATATTTAGAGTTTGAGCAATCGCTTTCGAAATCTAAAGAGCAGTTAACGAGTGACTTGATGACTCAAGTTCCAGTGTTTAAAAAAGCTGTTGAAGCTAAATTTAGTCAGATATAAAGGATCAAATGTGAATAGAATTTTAGTATTAATGCTATCTGTATCAACTATTGCATTAGCATCTGATGCAGGTAATGGAGCTACAGATATTGTTCAAAGAACAGTGAACTTTGTACTTTTTGCCGGCTTAATCTGGTATTTAATAGCTGAACCGGTAAAGTCTTACTTTGCATCAAGATCTCAGGGAATTGCTGATGACTTGAAAAGAGTTCAAGACAAGTTGAATGAGTCTGTTACTCTAAAAAAAGAAGCATTAGCAAAAATTTCTGAAGCTGAAAAGTTTGCAGAAGAGTTAGCTGTTTCTTCAAAAAAAGAGAATAAAATTATTAATGATAATATGATGGTGCAGTGTGATGCTGATCTTGAAATTTTATCTAAGCAGCATACTGCATTAACTGAACTTGAACAGAGAAATATGGTTCGCACAGTTGTTGAAGAAGTTGTTTCAGAAACATTGAGTCAAACTAGTAGTAGTTTTGATAAAGAAGCTATGGCTAATGTTATCTTAAAGAAGGTGGCATAGATGGAAGAGTTGATCGCAAAAAGATATATAAAAGCTTTAAAATCTAGCTCTGATTTAGAATCTATGACAAATATTACTTCGGTATTTTCTGCATTAGCAGACTCTTTTAAAGATGAGAAGTTTATTCAGGTTATTGATAACCCGAATGTACAATCAGCTCAAAAGCAAGAGATATTATTAGAAGCAGTTAAATCTGCAAAATCTAGTCAAATAGATAACTTAATCAAGCTCTTAGTTGAAAACAAACGTATTAACATAATTCCGGCAATGGCAGTTGAATTAGCAAAAGATGTTGCAAAATCAACTAAAACTTATAGTGGTGTTATCTCTAGCAATAGTGATATCGATGCAAAAGTTGTAGCGGAATTAAGCGGTGGATTAAGTAAGAAATTTGATTCTAACATAACATTAACTTCTGTCAAAAATGATTTTAATGGTATTAAAGTTGAAGTTGAAGGTCTTGGAGTAGAAATTAATTTTTCTAAAGATAGAATCGATTCTCAATTTATAGAACATATAATAAAAGCAATTTAACTTCATAAGAGGAGAACAATAGTGGTAGCAAAAATTCAAGCTGATGAAATCAGCTCAATAATTAAAGAGCGTATCGATAACTTTGAATTAAGTGTTGATATTAATGAAACAGGTAAAATTGTTTCTTACGCTGATGGTGTTGCACAGGTTTACGGACTTAGCAATGTTATGGCTGGAGAAATGGTTGAATTCGAAGATGGAACTCAAGGTCTAGTTATGAACCTTGAAGAGAGCAGTGTAGGTGTTGTTATACTTGGTGCTGGTCAAAACCTTCGTGAAGGTATGAGTGTTAAGCGTTTAGGTAAACTTCTTAAAGTTCCTGTAGGTGATGCACTTCTTGGTCGTGTTGTAAATGCACTTGGTGAGCCAATTGACGGTAAAGGTCCAATCGAAGCTTCAGAGAGTCGTTTTGTTGAAGAGAAAGCACCTGGAATCATGGACAGAAAATCAGTTCATGAGCCTTTAGCGACTGGTATTAAAGCAATTGATGCTCTAGTGCCAATTGGTCGTGGTCAACGTGAGCTTATCATTGGTGACAGACAGACTGGTAAGACTACTGTTGCAATCGATGCAATCATTAACCAAAAGGGTAATGGTGTTTCTTGTGTATACGTAGCTGTTGGTCAAAAAGAGTCAACTGTAGCTCAGATTGTTCGTCGTTTAGAAGAGCATGGTGCAATGGAGTACACAATCGTTGTATCTTCAACTGCTGCTGAAGCTGCTGCACTTCAATTCTTAGCTCCATATACTGGTGTTACTATGGGAGAGTATTTCCGTGATAACGCAAGACATGGTCTAATCGTTTATGATGATTTATCTAAACATGCAGTTGCATACCGTGAAATGTCACTTATCCTTCGTCGTCCTCCGGGTCGTGAAGCATACCCTGGTGATGTTTTCTATATCCACTCTCGTCTTCTTGAAAGAGCTGCGAAAATGGGTGACGAAGAGGGAGCTGGTTCTTTAACTGCTCTTCCAATTATTGAAACACAAGCTGGTGATGTTGCGGCATATATTCCAACTAATGTTATTTCAATTACAGATGGTCAAATCTTCCTAGAAACAGATCTATTTAACTCGGGTGTTCGTCCAGCAATTAATGTTGGTCTTTCAGTATCTCGTGTTGGTGGTGCTGCTCAGATTAAAGCTACTAAGCAGGTTGCTGGTACTTTACGTCTTGACCTTGCTCAGTATCGTGAACTTCAAGCATTTGCTCAGTTCGCATCTGATCTTGATGAAGTTTCTCGTAATCAGCTTGAGCGTGGACAGAGAATGGTTGAAGTTCTTAAGCAAGGACCTTTCTCTCCACTAGCTGCTGAGAAACAAGTTGTAATCATTTTTGCTGGTAACGAAGGTTTCTTAGATGATTTCGACCCATCAAATGTAGTTCGTTTTGAAGCTGAGTTATATCCATTTATTGAAGCATCTTATCCTCAAATTTTTGAGAATATCAGAAGCGCTTCTAAAGTAGATGATGATACTAAAGCACTATTAATGAAAGCACTTGAAGAGTTCAAAGCTAGCTTTGTAGCGGCATAAGGAATACTTTATGGCAAACTTGAAAGATATTCAAAGACAGATAAAGAGTGTTTCTAACACTCAAAAGACGACACGTGCAATGAAGCTTGTATCAACTGCAAAGCTTCGTCGTGCTGAAGAGTTAGCGAAGCGCTCTCGTCTTTATGCTCAGAAAATGAATCAGGTAATTGCCGAAATAGCTGGACGTATTGAGTGTCATAAAATTGGAGGAATTGAAAATCGTTGTTTTGCAAAGATTGAAAATCCAAAGATGGTAGACATTATTTTTGTAACTGCTGATAAAGGTCTTTGTGGTGGGTTTAATATACAAACTATTAAAGCTGTTAACAAACTTTTAAAAGAGTACAAAGAGCAAAATGTAAAAGTACGTTTACGTGGAATCGGTAAGAAGGGTGTAGAGTTCTTTAAGTATAACGAAGTTGAGATGCTTGACACTGTTATAGATTTAAGTTCTAAACCTGAAAAAGACAGATCTGATGAATTTATTATGACTTCTATTGAAGATTACAAAGATGGAAAAATCGATGGTCTTCATATTGTATACAATGGTTTTAAAAACATGATGGCTCAAGAGTTACATGTAAATAGAGTATTGCCAGTTGATACAGAAGAGTATGATTGTGATAAATCACAAGCTAGTTCAATGTTAGAAGTTGAAGCTGAAGATGAAGAGCGTATGCTTGACTCTTTAGTTAATAAATATGTTGAATACAATATGTACTACTCTCTAATAGATTCAGTTGCTGCTGAACATAGTGCTAGAATGCAAGCTATGGATACTGCAACAAATAATGCCAAAGAGATGGTTAAAGGTTTAAAAGTAGAGTTTAATAAAGCACGTCAAGCTGCTATTACTACAGAACTAATAGAGATTATTAGTGGTGTGGAGTCGATGAAATAATGGAGAAAAATATGATTGGTAAAATTAGCCAGGTTATGGGCCCGGTTGTTGATGTTGATTTTGATGGTTATCTTCCAACAATTAACGAAGCAATTGAAGTTCAAGTAAGTTTAGAAGGAAACACTAGTCGTTTAGTACTAGAAGTTGCAGCTCACTTAGGTGACGGTCGTGTAAGAACGATTGCAATGGATATGAGTGAAGGTTTAGTACGTGGTATGGATGCTACTGCTACTGGTGCTCCTATTAAAGTTCCAGTTGGTGATAAGGTACTTGGTCGTATCTTTAACGTAATTGGTGAAACAATTGATGGTGGAGAGCAGGTTACTGATTCTGAAACTTGGTCAATTCACCGTCAACCACCAGCTCTAGTAGATCAGTCTACTACAACTGAGATGTTTGAAACAGGTATCAAAGTAGTTGATTTACTTGCTCCTTACGCTAAGGGTGGTAAAGTTGGACTATTCGGTGGTGCTGGTGTTGGTAAGACAGTTATTATCATGGAGCTTATTCATAATGTTGCTCATGGTCATGATGGTCTATCAGTATTTGCTGGTGTTGGTGAGAGAACTCGTGAAGGTAATGACCTTTACTACGAGATGAAAGACTCTAATGTACTTGATAAAGTTGCACTGTGTTACGGTCAAATGTCAGAGCCTCCAGGAGCACGTAACCGTATCGCTCTTACTGGTCTTACAATGGCTGAGTACTTCCGTGATGAGAAAAAACTTGACGTACTAATGTTTATCGATAACATTTTCCGTTTTGCACAATCAGGTTCAGAGATGTCTGCACTTCTTGGTCGTATCCCTTCAGCTGTTGGTTACCAACCAACTCTAGCTCGTGAAATGGGTGCATTACAAGATAGAATTACATCAACAACTAATGGTTCAATTACTTCTGTTCAAGCGGTATATGTACCTGCAGATGATTTAACTGACCCGGCTCCAGCTTCTGTTTTTGCTCACTTAGATGCAACTACAGTACTTAACCGTAAAATTGCTGAAAAAGGTATCTATCCTGCAGTTGATCCACTGGATTCAACTTCAAGACTACTTGATCCACAAATTTTAGGTGAAGAGCACTATAACGTAGCTCGTGGTGTTCAGCAGACACTTCAGAAGTATAAAGACCTTCAAGATATCATCGCGATTCTTGGTATGGATGAGCTTTCTGAAGATGACAAAAATGTTGTTGAACGTGCTCGTAAAATTGAGAAATTCCTTTCTCAGCCCTTCTTCGTTGCTGAAGTATTTACAGGATCTCCTGGTAAATATGTTAAACTTGAAGATACTATCGCTGGTTTCAAAGGTATTCTTAATGGTGATTACGATCATATGTCAGAGAACTCTTTCTATATGGTTGGTGGTATGGATGAAGCTATCGCTAAACACGAGAAAAACTCATAAACTTTATGTTTATAACTAAAGGACTGTAATGGATAAGTTTAAACTTGAAATCCTAACTCCTAATGGTGAAATCTTTGATGGTGAAGCTGTTAGTGTTATCCTCCCTGGTGAAGAGGGAGAGTTCGGTGTTTTAGCTGGCCATGCATCTCTAACAACTCTGTTAGAAGCTGGTGTAGTTGACATTGAAAAAGAAGATAAATCAGTCGAGTCTATTCTAATCAACTGGGGCGTTGTTCAAGTTGATGAAGAAAAAGTAATTGTTTTAGTTGAAGGTGCTGTTGCTATACGTGGTGAGAGTGAGAGTGCAATTGCTACTGCACTTGAAGATGCAAAAGAGCTTATAAACTCTATTGCTGACTCTAACCCTGCTATCGCTTCAGTTTCTGCTAAAATAGAGTCTGCAGCTCAAAGATTAATATAATTAATGACTAACGACTTAATCGATTTTTATCTAAAAAGTCACCCAGTTACTTTGGGTGTATTGGCACTTTTGTCGGTATACTTTATAATTTTAAACTGGGTATTTATCTACCGCTATTTTTCTCTTAATAGTTGGCTCAAAAATGAGAGTGAATCTTTGGAGACACTCCTTTTAGGAGCTTCAACTGTTAACGAAAACTCTTTTTTAAATAACTTTATTAAATCTAGTTCAATTGTTTCAAAAGAAGTTTTAGCCCTGGGAATGATGGCGGCTACAAAAGAGGCTACAAAAGGTCTCTCAATTCTTTCGATATTTGCATCTACTACACCTTTTATCGGTCTATTTGGTACTGTTGTCTCAATACTTGACACCTTTACACATATTGGACAAAGTAGTGGTAGTATGTCTATAATATCTGGAGGAGTATCTGATGCATTAGTCGCTACTGCAGCAGGTATTTTTGTCGCGATATTTGCATATACATACCATCAAATACTAAAAAGACAATCGTTTGAACTTATCTCTTATCTTCAAATGCAAAGTGATGCTATTCTCGCTCGTAAAGTGTAATTATGGCTTATGACTGGGAAGACAAACCGGAACTTAACATTACACCTCTTGTAGACGTAATGTTGGTTTTACTTGCAATTTTAATGGTTATCGCTCC
>JBDLHW010000069.1:0-9347 GCA_039715155.1 Campylobacterota bacterium
TGAGAGTTGATGAAAATGTTAAATGATATAAGTTTAATTAACTTTGTCGACTTGAGTATAGAAGAAAAGAAGATGGTGTTGTCCTGGAGAAACCATCCTAATGTTAAACAATGGATGTATAATAGTGCTGATATATTAATTGAAGACCACTTAGCGTATATTGAGACTTTAAAGAATTGTACGGATAAGTTGTATTTTTTGGTAAAACAAAAAAATGATTACATTGGAGTAATTGATTTTACTAATATTGATAAGGTTAATAAAAGTTCTGAGTTTGGTTTATATGCAAATAGTGAATTAAAAGGAATGGGAGAGGTTTTATTAAATTCTATTTGTGAATATGGCTTTGGTAATTTAAATATTAACACTCTTATAGCGGAAGCTTTTGCTAAAAATAAAAAAGCAAACAGCTTATATAAGAGGTTTAGTTTTAAAGAAACAAAAAAAAAGATAGTAAATAATAAAGAAGTAATATGTATGGAGCTTAAAAATGAAGATAGGTGATTTTGATTTAAAAAAAGATGGCACATATATTATTGCTGAACTTAGTGCAAACCATGGTGGTAAAATATCTATTGCAAAAGATACTATAAAAGCAGCTAAAGAGATAGGTGCAAATGCCATTAAATTACAAACTTATACAGCAGATACCCTCACATTAGACTGTGATAAAGAGGATTTTATTATTAAAGGTGGAACGCTTTGGGATGATAGAAAACTTTATGATTTATATAAAGAAGCATATCTTCCTTGGGAGTGGCATAAAGAGTTATTTGAGTATGCAAGGGAGATAGGCATTGATATCTTCTCATCACCATTTGATAAAACTGCTGTCGACTTTTTAGAACAGTTTAATCCATCTGCTTACAAGATTGCTTCATTTGAGATAACAGATTATGAACTTATAAGATATACAGCTTCAAAAATGAAACCTATTATTATCTCTACAGGTATTGCAACGATAGATGAGATACAAGATGCAGTTGATATTTGTAGAAGTGTGGGAAATGATGATATCGTACTTTTAAAGTGTACTAGTTCATATCCTGCCCCACTTGAAGGTGCAAATTTAAACATGATTCCAAGCCTTGCTCAAACTTTTGATGTTGTATCTGGATTTTCAGATCATACATTAGGTAGTACGGCTCCTATAGCTGCAGTTACGCTCGGGGCTAAAGTCATTGAAAAGCATTTTATCTTAGATAAGTCTATCGGTGGTGCCGATGCTGATTTCTCTATGGACAGAGAAGAGTTCGAAAGTATGATAAACGCAGTAAGAGATACTGAAAAACTTTTAGGTAAAGTTGATTACAGTATGACTGAAAAAAAGAAAAAAAGCAGACAATTTTCACGTAGTTTGTATGTAGCCAAAGATATCAAAAAAGGTGAAGTTTTTACAGAAGATAATATACGAAGCGTAAGACCTGGATATGGAATGCATCCAAAACATTTAAAAGGTGTTTTAGGTAAAATATCTGATAAAGATTATGAATTTGGGGATAGGTTTGAATAACCTTTTTATTGTTGGTACTCCTCTACAGCTTCTAAATGCGATTGAAGCTGCAGAGCATTTCAAATTAGAGAATAATATACTTGTTATTGTTCATAGGTCATTAGAAGCAAATAGGGCGCAGATAGACGCTGTCAGAAGTTTATACGAGTGGAAAGAGATAATAGACATAGAGTATAGTAAAAACTCAAGTATATTAAAATATGTCGATGTAGTAAGGCATCTAAAAAAACATGTTTATAAATATATCTTTATTCCTAAATTGGAAGTTGTTCCTAAGCTAATTATACCAAATGTCATAAAAGAAAAAGTTTTTTTATTAGATGATGGAATTATGACTGTCTCTATCTATGAAAATAGTATTAAAGCCGGTAAATTAAATAAATATAATTTTAAAGAGATTAGGTTTCTATTTTTTGGATTAAAAATTAAGATAAAAGATAAAATTAACCTGTTTACATATTTTGACTTGAAACCAATTGATGGAATAGAAGTTGTAAAAAATGAGCTAAAGTTTTTAAAGAAAACTTACCTGGAAGGCGCTGATATTGATAGTTCAAGTATATATTTTTTAGGTCATCCATCTAGTAAGTATATAGATGATGATAAGTATATTGAAAGTTTACATAAACTTATAGATAATTCAAACAAAAAAATTATATATATTCCCCACCGTGGAGAGAGTAAAGCGATGAAAGATATCTTAAACTCCATAGATAACCCACTCTTTAGAATTATGGATATCAATATGCCGGTAGAATTATATTTCTTAGAAAATAAGATATATCCATCACAAGTAGTCGCATACTACTCCACCGCATTGGTTACATTAAATATAATTTATAAAGATTGTAAAATTAGTTTTATACCAATTCCTTTAGATAAAGATATCAATAATACATTAGAAAATGTTTATAAAGTTTTCAATAAAGAGGGATTGGGAAGATTGAATACAGCATGAATAAAATAAAAAAAAGATACTTGTTCTTCATATCCCAAGATTACAGCTTTCCAGTTTTGAGACCACTACAGCAAGAGATATTACGTCGTGGTGATGAAGTTAAGTGGTTTTTATATGGTTATGAGATCAGTTTTGATTTTTTACATGCAGATGAAGAGCGATTGATTGAGATTCAAGATGTGGTGGATTATAAGCCGGATGCGGTTTTTGTTCCCGGTAATGTTGTTCCGTCATTTATTCCTGGTCTTAAAGTTGAAGTTTTCCATGGTCTGCCAAGTACTAAAGCAAAGAAGAGTGGTCAGCTTTATCACTACATAATCAGAGAGATGTTTGATCTCTATTGTACTCAGGGTCCTAGTTCTACAGGGAAGTTTAAAGAACTTGCAAAGCAGTATGGCTCTTTTCATGTAGAGGAGACAGGATGGTGTAAGCTTGACCCTCTATTCCCTGTAAAGAGTAGTGAAAACAGTTCAGAAAAAAAATCAATTTTCTTTGCTTCAACATTTAGCCCTCGATTTTCTAAAGCAAAAGTTTTGTATCCTCTAATGCTTGAGATGATGAAAAAGCATGACTTCAATTGGTATATTACTCTGCATCCAAAGATGGATTCAGAGATTGTAGGGATGTATAAATCTATCAACTTGCCAAATGTGAATTTTGTTGAGTCTACAGAGCTGATAGAGAGTTTTAAAAAGTCTGATTTAATGTTATGTGATACATCTTCTATCATCTATGAGTTTTTAACGCAGCTAAAGCCGGTCATAACATTTCAGACAGAGAAAAATGAACCTGCTTTAATTAATGTAGAGGAGATTGATACCCTTGAGGAGACAATCTTGTCTGTTCTTGATAGTTTAGATACAAATCAAGAGAATATCAAAAAGAGTGTAGATCAGTTTCATCCATATATAGACGGTAAATCAAGCCTTAGAGTACTAGATGCTGTTGATAGAATGTTAGAGGGTTCGAACCTGCCTAGAAAAAAGAAACCACTTAATCTGTTAAGAAATTTCAAGCTGAGAAAAGAACTTGGCTACTGGAAGTTTTAAACTTAGAAACAGAAATTTATGAGTTCTTTAGTACTTTTTAGAGATAATCGCGACAATTATTAATAAAATGGATTAAATATGCTAGATTTTTCAAAGTTTTTAAAGTACTCAAAACCAGGACCTCGTTATACTTCTTATCCGACAGCACTGGAGTTTAGTGACTCGTACCAATATGATGAGTATATTAAAAAACTTGAAAATCAGGATCCAAAAAGACCTCTAAGTTTATACTTTCACCTTCCTTTTTGTAAAAATGCTTGTTACTTCTGTGGATGTAATGTTGTATTTACTTCAAAAGAGGAGAAGATGCTGCGTTATATCGAGTATCTTAAACGTGAGCTTGAGATACTTTCAAAGCATCTTGATTGTAAACGTGAAGTGATTCAGATGCACTTTGGTGGAGGAACACCTACTTTTTTTACAGCAGAGCAGTTAAAAGTTATCATCGATGAGATTAAATCATACTTTCCAAATTTTGTAGAGGGTGCTGAGATCTCTTGTGAAATTGACCCTCGTCATATTGATGAAGATCAGATGAGAGTGATGAGTGAGGCTGGATTTAATCGTGTGAGTTTTGGTATTCAAGATTTTAATGAAAAAGTTCAAGTAGCAGTACACCGTGTTCAACCTTACAGTGTGACAAAAGATGCGATGGATTTAGCAAGAAAGTACAATATGCATTCAGTAAATGTAGATTTGATTTATGGACTCCCTTATCAATCATTAGAGACTTTTAAAGAGACACTTTCACTGGCACTTACTCTCTCTCCTGATAGATTCGCAGTATTTAATTATGCTCACGTGCCTTGGATGAAAAAGACTATGAGAAAGATTGATGAGACAACTCTTCCTCTTCCTGATGAGAAGCTTGAGATCATGCAGTACACTATAGATTATTTAACATCTAATGGTTACAGAATGGTTGGGATGGATCACTTTGCAAAACCTGAAGATGAACTCTTTAAAGCGATAGAGAAAGGTGAGCTTCATAGAAACTTCCAAGGTTATACTACTAAAGGTGGTGCTGACTTGATTGGAGTAGGACTTACATCAATAGGCGAGGGTGTTGACAGTTATAATCAGAACTTTAAAGATATGAAACTCTATGAAGCAGCGATTGATGAAAACAGACTTCCATTTGAGCGCGGTATTGTTCTGAATGAAGATGACCAGATTCGCCAATTTGTGATTATGGAGTTGATGAGTAACTTCAAGCTTGACATAAAAAGATTTGAGAAACTCTTTAACATAGAGTTTAAAACTTACTTTGCTGATGCGATAGAAGCTCTTAAACCATTTGCAGATGAAGAGCTTTTAACTATGGATGAGAATCATATCGAGTGTAGTGAGACAGGAACGCTTCTTATCAGAAACATCGCAATGCCGTTTGATGCATATATGAAAAAGCATGTGGCTAGTAAAAAGACATTTTCAAAGACGGTATAAAAATAGCATGGTAATGAACAAAAACTTAGAAGAGATTTTTAGCTTTGATGATACTCAGGATGATTGTGTTAAATGTGGAAAATGTATTCCTGTCTGTACTATTCATAATGTAAATGCAGATGAGGTTACTTCTCCACGTGGATTTATTGACCTTCTTGGTGCTTATAAACGTGGTCATTTGGACTTAGATAAGAATGCCAAAGATATATTTGAGTCATGTTTTTTATGTACGGCATGTGTTGAGGTCTGTCCTAAATCACTTCCAACAGATATGATAATAGAACAGGCTCGTGCAGATATAGCTAAAAAGTTTGGTATCGCTTGGTTTAAACGTATCTTCTTTATGCTTCTTCGCCACCGCTGGATGAATGACATAGCCTTTAAACTTGGATGGACATTTCAGACTTGTGGCTTTAAGATCAAGAGCGATATAGAGTCAATGAGTTCACGTTTTAACCTTCCGATGCTTAAAACTGACAGACTCTTTCCAAGTCTCTCTAAAACATCATTTTTAAACTCTCACCCTGAGAATATAGATAATGGTGGGAAGAGAAAAGTAGCTGTATTTATAGGCTGTTTGGCAAACTACAACTACAAGGGCGTTGGAGATGGACTTTTAGAGATTTTAGAAGCTCTTGAGATTGATGCGTTTTTAGCTAAAAGTCAAAAGTGTTGTTCGGCTCCTGCTTATTTTACTGGTGATTTTGATACAGTTGACTCTAATGCAAAGTTTAATATAGAGTACTTTGAGAGTTTTTCAAAAGATGTTGAGGCTATTATCGTTCCAGAGGCTACATGTTCTGCAATGCTTAAAATTGATTATGAGCACTACTTCCATGACCAACCGGATTGGAGAGCTAGAGCCAGAGTTATTATGGATAAGGTCTATATGGCTACTGAGTGGTTGCAGAACCATACAGAGTTAGAGCAGCTCTTAGCTTCTAAAAAACAAGATACAAAAATAGTAACCTATCATGATCCATGTCACGCTAAAAAGATGCAGGGTATCCATCAGGAACCTAGAAACTTAATCTCTCAAAACTATAAGATAGTAGAGATGAGTGATCCAAATGCCTGTTGTGGTTTTGGTGGTGTGACTATGCAGACTGAGAAGTATCACTTTGCAGAGGCTGCGGGTAAACCAAAAGCTGCGATGATTGAGAAGACTGGTGCTGAGGTAGTAAGTGCTGAGTGTTCAGCTTGTCGTATGCAGATAAATAACTCTATGGGTAAAGAGTCTACAACAGTTTTCAAAAACCCAATTGAGTTAATAGCTGAGGCTCTGAGAAAATAGTCTTGGAGTATTTTGTTTGGAGTGCTAATCCTATACTTTTTGAGTTTGGAAGCCTAAAGCTGTTTTGGTATGGACTCTTGTTTGCAACAGCGATACTTAGTGGTATACAGCTTATGAAATGGGTCTTTAAAAAAGAGGGGAAATCTGCTGATCTGGTTGATACGGGTTCAATCTATACCGTTATCGGCATAGTAGTAGGTGCAAGACTGGCTCACTGCTTTTTTTATGACCCTGGGTTCTATATAGCAAACCCTATGAAAATATTTGCAGTATGGGAGGGTGGTCTTGCTTCTCATGGTGGTGGGCTTGGTGCCATAATCGCTCTTTACTTTTTTGTAAAAAAATATAAATTGGATTTCATGTGGCTACTTGACAGAATGGTCCTCCCTGCGGCTCTTTTTGCTTTTTTTGTAAGAATGGGTAATCTTATGAACTCAGAGATACTAGGTATGAAAACTGATGTTTCATGGGCGATGATATTCTCACGTGTAGATAATATCCCAAGACATCCCGCCCAACTCTATGAGGCAATAGCATATCTAGCTACTTTCTTTATATTATTTTTTATCTATAAAAACAGAAAATTTCTTCAGCCAGGCTTTCTTTTTGGGCTCTTTTTGACACTTGTCTTTAGTGCTAGATTTTTAGTAGAGTTTGTAAAAGAGAGACAGGCATCATACTCAAGTGAGTTAGTTTTAAACACTGGTCAGGCTCTAAGTATACCTTTTTTACTTATAGGTATTGCTCTTATTATCTACTCTATGAAAGATAGAAAGAGAGTCTAATACTATCTATGTTTACGATGAAGTTTTCTATCTCTGTGAACTGAACCATGCCAGAAGTGATTTACTGCCCAGTAAGCTAAAGATGAGACGATAGAAGAGAAGAAAAATGTCCCTGTATACAGAGGAATGAAAATATCATCCAGGTTCTCACTAAACCACTCAATACTCATCTTAACATCAACAGTTTCAATACCTAAAAGAAAAGTACCTGTTAAATACTCCATATAGTACATCGGCGGCATAGTAAAGGGATTGCTTAACCAGCACATTGCAAGTGCAATTGGCACATTGAACCTCAAAAGAGGCATGAAGGCCAGAACAGCTAACATCTGCATAGGCATAGGAATAAATGCGATAAAAACACCTAAGGCTACTGCACGTGAGACCATTCTTCTATTTGTTGCAAGGTAGTGTTGTGGAACTTTATATTTTTGTAAAAAGGCTTTGAATTTTTCGCTTTTACTTGTTTTTTTAAGAGTTTTTCTTATCATCTTTTATACTTATTCTTTAATATTTAAAGATTATAACTATAAAGAACTTAAAGAGATAAACTTTACTCTAAAGTAGCCTTTGGTTGACCAAAGTAGTAACCTTGAGACTTGTCAACACCTAACTCTATAAGTTTGTCATTTATCTCTTTACTCTCTACATATTCACCAATAGTCTCTATATTTAGCTCTTTTGCAAAGGCGACTATGGTCGACGTTATGAGTTCTGAACGTTTATCATGAATTATCTCTTTGATGATACTTCCATCTATTTTGATAAAGTCAGCTTGGAGTTTCATGAGGTATTCAAAGTTTGAATATCCAGTTCCAAAGTCATCAATCGAGATTCTACATCCAAATGATTTTACCATCTCTATAAAAGTTTCCACAGTTTCAAAATTTTCTATTCCCTCTGTCTCTACAATCTCGAATATAACTCTATTGGAAATCTTGTACTCTTTTAAAGTTTTAATAATGTACTCATTAATGTTTCTATTTAAAATATCATCAATCGTTATGTTTATAGAGAAGTCGTAGCTGTTATCTTTGAATGCCTCAAAACTTTTTCTGATAACGATTTTACTAAGCTTTTCATATAGCTTTGCTTTTTTAGCAATATCTAAAAAGTGATATGGAGTGACTACTTCACCATTTTTATCTATGAGCCTTATGAGTGATTCATATTTGTCTATTGTGTTTGTTTTATTGTCAACAATAGGCTGGAAATACATAGTAATCCTATCCTCTTCTATAGCACTTTTAATCTCTGTTATCCACTTTTGATTATTTTCATACTCTGCATTCAGTGATAGGGATTCTGTGTAGAGAACAATATTTTTTGACTCACGTCTGGCAATCTTAAGTGCCATGTTTGCCGTAGATAAAAGGGAGCTGTTTTCTTCAAAAGAGACACCTACCGTAATCCCAAGTGAAATCTCCTCACTGTTTATTTTAAGAGGACTTTCATTCATCTTTTGCATTAAATATGTCAGGTTGTTAGCAACGCTGATAGGATTTGTCTCATCTGAGAGTATTACAAACTCATCACCACCAAGTCTATAGACTTTACAGCTTGACTTTTCACCTAATGTCTCCCTTAAAAAAAAGCTGAATTTTATAAGGACTCTATTTCCAAAGCGCTCACCGTAGAGGTCATTTATCTGAGAAAACCTGTCAATATTTATAAGTATAAGAGCGACAGAAGTTTCATTTTTTATATCTCTTAGGAGAGCTTCTCTGTTTAGAACTCCTGTTAGAGAGTCGTTATATAGCATATTTCTGAGCTCTTCTTGCTGCATTAGGAGTTTTGTAATATCGTGCCTTACAGCTAAAAACTCTACAATTTCATTGTCTTTATTTAAGATAGGAGATACAGTTGTATCTATCCAGTAACTTGAGCCATCTTTTTTTAAGTTTTTTATTCGACCATGCCACGGTTTTTTAGAAAGTATAGTTTTCCAAAGTTTTTCAAACATGGCTGGCTGATTGTCAGGATGTCTGATAATATTGTGACTTTCGCCCAAGACTTCGTCTTTTGTATAGCCGGAAACTTTATAAAAGTTATCGTTTGCAAAAGTGATATTCCCATCTATATCTGTTCTTGTAACAATAAGGTTTTCATCTATTGTATCTTTATAGCTTTGAAGATAAGAGAGATTATTGTTGATTTTTTCATCTGCATTTTTATCATTAACATTGATAAAGTGTTTTATTAAGAAGTAGATACCGGCAAGTGTTATTGAAAAGTTTAAGAACGTAAATAAGTCTATGGCTATTTTAGGCATATATATCGAGTGCATTTCAGCGAGCCAAGG
>JBDLHW010000007.1:0-23102 GCA_039715155.1 Campylobacterota bacterium
ATTGTGGCACAAGTTGCACGTGAAAAAAAGGTAAATATAGATAAATATACAATCTCTCACCTCTTAAGCATTCATAATGGTGATGTAGCTCTTTCATGTAATGAGATAGATAAGTTTAAAGTTTATGACAGAGAGATAACAACTAAAGATGTTGAGAGTTTGGTTTATGGTCTGAGTGAAGTTAATCTTGATGATTTTATAAAAAAGATTTTGGCTAAAAAAGAGTTCACACAAGATTTGCAAAATATACTAGAGCATGGTGAAGATGAGATAAGAGTCATTACTGCTATAACTTCATACATCACACAGCTCTATATGTTCAACATCTACATCAGAGTCAACGGCGCTCCAAATGCACTGGAGATACTGGGCTACCCTGCCCCAAAATTTGTAGTAGATGAAAAAGCTGCGATAGCACTAAAGTTCAAACCAAACACTTACTCAAAACTGCACGAACTCTTGCTAGATAGCGAACTTAAAATGAAAAGCTCAAATGTAGACAAGGGTGCAATCCTACTTTCGACACTTGTTAGGATTCAAAAACTATTGTGAATTAAATACTCATTATCTAAAGATGGAGCTATATTATGAAAAGATTTTTTACAACTCTTCTTCTAGTTACCCTAAATCTTTTTTCTCTATCTTTAGACAACAATACTTCACTTGAGCAAAACAGTACCATTCAAAATCATATCCTAGAAGCTGTTTCACAAAAAGAGCCATCCTTATATCAGAAACTGCTCTCATTGGACTATATGCAAAGTAGTATTTCACGTAAAGTCCTTATTTTTTCCTCTAAGCTCGATGAGAGTCTTGAAAAATGGCTAAGGAGTGATACAAATGCCTCTTCTAAAAAAGTAATAAAGAGTATTGAAGAGGAGAAAGATGCTTACCGTTTTTACTCAATTGTCAACCTGTATGATAAATTTTTCCAAGATGAGACATACTTAAGCACTACAAACAAAAGCTATCTCCGTATACGATTTGGTGTAGAAGAGAATGTTAAAGATAAGTTTAGTTATTTAAACAATATTCGCATGAAGTTAAGACTCCCTAAGACAGAAGAGTCATTTCATCTTTTTATTGGTGATGAGGAAGATGAAAATAGAGACACAATTAAAAAGAGTCCCGAAGATATAAAGACAAGTATTGGAATCCAATACTTATTTGACACCATGGATGTATTTAATGCTAATATTTATGGTGGTTTCAGGGGTATTGATAACCCTTTTATAAAGTTTCGTATGGAGTATCCGATAGTCTTTAAGCACCTCCTATTTAGACCAGTCCAATATTTTGAATACTCTAGAGAAAACAGGTTTAAAGAGGAGACAAAATTTTACTTTGACCACCGTTTGAGTGATAATAATGACCTAATACGTCTTACTGCAAGTCGTTCAACGCAGACTTATCTTAAGGGAATACACTATTCTACACAGCTCTCATACCTAAATACTATCAAGTATGGCATTGGTTTTCAAATCTATACCAACTTAAGCGGAAGAACAAAGCTAACCGGCAATGAACCTATCAATCCAGAGTACAATATCACTCCTACAACTGGAGTCTATGACTACAGAAGCGGGATTATTTGGAAACAGCAGTTTTTTAAAAAATATCTGTTTTATGAACTGCACCCCACTATACAATATACCCAGGAGTATGATTACAATGCCAATTACATTCTTCGGGCTAATATAGAACTATATTTTGGAAATATTTAAAATATATAAGTTTATGTAAAAACTGTGGGTTTTTGCTTAGTGTGCTTAAGATTTTGAAGTTTGAGTAAAGGAGGCTACATTAGTAGCTGACTGCACTCATCTTTAAAAGATTGAGTGCAATAAGTAAAAAGACTAGTTTTTAGAAGTGTCTACGATTTTACCTGCTGAAATCCACGGCATCATTTCACGAAGCTTATTACCAGTTTGAGTAATAAGTTTCTCTTTATCGTTTGCACGCTCAGCATTCATACGAGGGTAACCAGCTTGACCTTCTAAGATGAAGTCTTTTGCAAATCTACCATCTTGAATCTCAGTAAGGATGTCACGCATAGCTTGTTTTGACTCAGCATTGATAACACGTTTACCAGAAACATAATCACCATACTCAGCAGTGTTAGAGATAGAGTATCTCATATCAGCGATTCCACCCTCAAACATTAAATCAACGATTAGTTTAAGTTCGTGAAGACACTCGAAGTATGCAAGCTCAGGAGCATAACCAGCTTCAGTTAAAGTCTCGAAACCAGCTTGTACAAGTGAAGCAGCTCCACCACAAAGAACAGCTTGCTCACCAAAAAGGTCAGTTTCAGTCTCATCTTTGAAAGTTGTCTCGATAATTGCAGTACGACCACCACCGATAGCAGAAGCGTAAGAAAGAGCTAGCTCTTTAGTAGTTCCTGAAGGGTTTTGACCAACAGCGATTAAATCTGGAATACCACCACCACGAACAAACTCAGAACGAACAGTGTGACCTGGAGCTTTTGGAGCAATCATAGTAACATTGATGTTTGCAGCTGGCTTAACACGACCATAGTGGATGTTAAAACCGTGACCAAAAGCGATAGTAGCACCATCTTTTAAGTTTGGAGCAATTTCATTCTCATAAATCTCTGCTTGATTTTCATCTGGAAGAAGAATCATGATAACATCAGCTTTAGCAGTAGCTTCTGCAACTGTTAAAGTTTCAAAGTTTTTAGCTTCAGCTTTAGCCCATGAAGAACCACCTTTACGAAGACCAACAACAACGTTTACACCGCTATCTCTTAAGTTTTCTGCGTGTGCGTGTCCTTGAGAACCGAAACCGATCATTGCAACTGTTTTGCTTTTGATTAGGTCTAAATTTGTGTCTTTGTCATAGTAAACGTTTAATGCCATTGTATTTCCTTGAGTGTTATTAAGATCTTTGTCTTAAAAAATTTGTGGCATTATACTCAAAAAATGGTAAAACTTTTATTAGAGTAAGCTTATAATTAGGTATGAATTTTCTTATTTAAACTCACACTATGTATAATACGTAAAATTATAGGCATAAATAGGAACCTGATGACTAAAGTAAGTATTGAGCATAAATTTAGAGGAAGTGTGGAACTCCCTGAGAACAGATACGCAAAAGATGTCTTTTTTCGAGTCAAGCAGGCGTATGCAAACCATCAAAAGATGAGTGTAGATCTAGTCTTTACAAAAAATAAACAAATGAGTCTTAAAAGATATCAAAAAGGCTCAGCTGTAGATGAACTTGAAAACCTTGAGCTCTATATAAAAATGGGAGAGATTTTAAACTTTAATACAGATGATGCACAAAAGCTAAAAAACTCTATACACTTTACAAATGATACGGCTCACAGTAAATTTAATATCAAAAAACGTGTCAAACTTGCCAATAAAAAACAGAAGAGCAAAACAGACAAAAGTTATATGTTTTGGGATATAGAAAACTTCTCAAGTATATCTTCGATTTTCAATGATTTAATTGAACCATTTGATATAGAAGATAAAAATATATTTTTAGCAGCAAATCCTGACTCACTCTATCTAAAACGCGGTGAATGGGAAGCAAACCTTTATGACTATGGCAAAACTCTTAACTCATTTAACTTTACAAAGTGTGACCATGGAAAAAATGTGGCAGATGATGTTTTACTTGAAAAATATAAAGAATTGAAACTAAAACACAGTGACATCTATATGATGACTTTTGACAGAGAGCTAAAAGAGAGATTTGTTGAAGCTACTCACGTGAGTAACAACCTTTTTATAATGGGTCATTAGTTTAAAGTTCTTAAATATCTTTGCAGAATAATCATTGCAGAGATTGAGTCTACTCTTCCGTCTCGTATCTGCTTAATTTCACCCTTAATAAGAGCTTCCGCCTCTTTAGAACTTCCCGCTTCATCCTGATAAAAAACCTCACCCTCAAAATCTACTAAGTTCATAAAGTGAGTAATACGGCGTTTCATCTCATCTTCACTACTTCCGCCAAGAGGGATACCGATAACAACTGCATCCGCTTCCCACTCTTTTAGAACTTTTCTCACCTCATCTGAAGCCTGATTTCTATTTTTTCTGATAACTGCAGGAAGTGGAGTAACTAAATCTTTATGAGCAGAGTAAGCCAGACCTATGCGTTTGAGACCTAAATCTATTGCAATATACTTCAACGGTTATTTACCCAAACAAAAAGAGCCAAACATCTTGTCTAGCATCTCATCATTCTCAAACGGTCTTGTTATACTAGCCATCTCTTTTACAGCTTCATTGAGGTGAAAAGAGAATATCTCAAGCTCTTGATCTTCTAAAGGAGAGAAAGCATCCTCTATATTACTTAAAGTGTTCTCCACTGCTGAAATCTGTCTTTGAGATATCAGCATTATCTCATCTGAGGAGTTTGTTGTGTCCATTATCTCTTTTAAAACTTCTACAAGAGAGTCAACACTCTCCTTTGAGTTTATCTCTAAGTCAAAATCAACATCACTATTTTCAAAATTCTGTTTTAAATCTATCTTATTTTTTACAAATCTAACATGTTTATCTTTCGCATGCTCATCTATTAAAGATAGTATCTGCTCATCTTCACTATCTGCCTCACGTGAGCTATCAAAAAGTGCTACAACTATATCACTCTGCTCTATCGCTTCAAGACTTCTCTCAATACCAATACGCTCTATCTCATCACTTGCCTCACGTATACCTGCAGTATCTACTATACGAATCAGGTGAGTACCTATTTTTACCTGCTCTTCTATCGTATCTCTTGTAGTCCCGGCTATATCACTAACAATTGCACGATTATAGTTTAGGAGTGAATTAAGAAGTGAACTTTTACCTACATTTGGTTTACCGACAATAGCAACTTTAAAGCCCTGCATTAAACCCTCTCTTGCTTTAGATGCAAGAAGTGTAGAGTTGAGTGATTTTTTCAACTCATCAAGTTTAGTTTGAATCTGCTCCACTAAATCTGTAGGCAGATCCTCTTCAGCATAATCAATAGTGACTTCAGAGTATGCAAGTATATGAATTATATCGTCACGTACCTGCTCTATATACTCTTTAAGAGAACCTTTCATCTGAGATGCTAATATCTTCGCTGCATCTTCGCTTTTTGCCTCTATAAGCTGGGCAATCGCTTCAGCCTCACTCAAATCAATTCGCCCATTAAAAAAGGCACGTTTTGAAAACTCTCCTGCTTCTGCCAATCGTGCACCTGCATTCAGTGTAGCTTTTAAAATGGACTGCGCGACTATGAAACCACCATGGCACTGAATTTCAACCACATCTTCTGCCGTAAAAGAGTAAGGACCTTTAAAGTAGATAACAATTGATTCATCGATAAGTTCATTTTGGGAGTTATATATATTTGTTAATGTAGCGTATCTGGGTGTAAAATTATTCTGTTTTGAAAGAGTTTTAGCAATAGAGAGTGCCTTTTCACCGCTAAGGCGAATAATGGCAATTGAGCCTATACCATTGGCAGTTGCAATGGCGGCTATAGTATTACTAGACATTTTTAGTTATTGTGATAATCATTCACAATGATATATTTTAATCCATCACGAGTTGAACGGATAACTACATACTTGTCCGGATACTTCTCACGCAGCTCCTTAAGAGCAATCTGCACTAAAACACCATCTAAAATTTTAGTCTGTGCACGTCCGTCTCTGTCAATATTTTCACAAACATTTACAAGGTAACGTGAAACTGACTCTTCTTGATTTTTTAAAAATTCTGCTATCTCTAAACGCAATTGAATATCATACTTAGAGTTTATCCAGTTAAATATCATATATGAAAGAGCTTTATATCTATAACCCTCTTTACCGATTAGCAGTGCAGCATCCTTGCCTTTAAACTCAACAAGAAGTGTCTGCTCATCATATACACTTACATCTATTTTATCAATCTCAAAACATGTTAAATTAAAAAGTTTATTTATCTCTCTGTCTATTTTTGAAGCTAACTCTTTGATACTGACTGATTGTTCATCATCATCTTTTTCATCAAACTCATCATCGTAATCAGCCGTAAATTCGAGTCCATCCATTAACTCATCATCTTCATCTTGATCACTTACAAATGATGCCGGCATGATCGTGTCATTTAAGATTGTTTGAGGAACTGCTTCCTCTTTTTTCTCTTGAACTTCTTTCTCTTTTTTAGCTTTTGGCTTATCTTGAGATTTAGATTTTTTTCTTTTATTAGCACTTACCATCTTTGTATCGACAGTTGCAACAATAATTGCATTCTTTTTAAAAAAACCTAAAACACCGGCTTTTGGATGCTGAACAACTTCAATAGCCAACTCTGTAACAGAACATTGAAGAGTTGTTGCCGCGTCTTCATATGCTTTTTCTAGAGTTAGAGCTTCAACCTTAATCATCACTCTTTCCATCAGAGTTTTCAGATTTTTTTGAGCGTTTTTTCTCTAACTTCTCTTTTTCCATCTCTTTATGTTCCATTTTTTGAGCATGGTCACTCGCTGCGATTTGAGCATCTTTAGCATTTTGGAACTGAGTATTCACTATGAACTGCTGTCCGATTGAGAAGAGGTTATTTACGAACCAGTAAAGAACTAGACCTGATGGGAAAGTCAAGAAGAAAAGTGTAAATACAACAGGAAGATATTTAAATACTTTCTCTTGCATAGGGTCTGTAAAATTGTTTGGTGTAAGCTTCTGCTGATAGTACATTGAAGCACCCATTAAAATTGGTAAAATATAATATTGATCCAGACGTGAAAGGTCATTTATCCATAGTGCCCATGGAGCACCCTGTAGTTCAACTGCGTTTAAAAGTACACGATAGATTGCGAAGAATACCGGAATTTGCAGAAGCATTGGAAGACAACCACCTAGTGGGTTGGCACCATGTTTCTTATACATATCCATAGTCGCTGCATTCATACGCTGTGGATCTTTACCGTACTTCTCTTTGATCTCTTTCATCTTAGGTGCGAGCTCTTTCATCTTCGCCATCGACATCATACCCTTGTGTGTTAAAGGATATAAAACAGCTCTGATGATAATTGTAAGTGCAATAATAGCCCAACCCCAGTTACCAAAAATACCATATAACCATAAAAGAAGAGCGAAGAGCGGTTGCGCTGCAAAAGTAAACCAACCATACTCAATCGCATTTGTTAAAACCGGGTCTATATTTTCAAGTGTTGTGTAGTTTTTAGGACCTACATAACCACTGAATTGCATAGTAGGCAGTGCATCAAAATATATAACCGGATTACTCTCACGGTCACGCTCTACAATTATATTTGTATCTTTAGGCATACCGTACATAATAGATGCTTTATATTGATCAAATGCAGAGATAAGTTCAACTCCACTGAAAGTCTTTCTCCCTTCAGCATCTCCATCTTCTATGATTGTAACAAGTTCATCATCAGTATAAACCATTGCACCTGTAACAGTCATCATCTGCTCATTTTCATTAACTCTTGGACGTTGACCTAAGTAGATAAAGTATCTTTTATCTTGTGAAACAGAAACTACAGCATCATAATGCCCATCAGCATAAAATGTAAGTTCTTTTGTAACTGTCAGACTTGATAACTTCTGAGTTAGTGTTACTTTTTTAGCCTCACCCTCTAATGTAATCTCACTTACATCTGCAACATAGGCTACGGATGATGCTTCTTTGTTAAGTTCCTCATCTAAAAATCTTACATAAAGAGGTTTAGTACCAAAAGCTGGTATTAACTGTGCATGCTGATCATTATCATCTCTAAACTTCTCCTGAAGAAGCTCTTTTGAAGAGATGCGACCAAGAGTATCCATCTTCAAAATAAAATCTTTGTTTGTAACAGTAAGTATGTTACTTGATGCACTTGCGGCTATCTTGTCTTGAGATGATATAGCATGTCCTGCTGCTGCTTCAACATCTACAGCTTGAGAACTGTTTGCTGCATTAGTATCACTTTTTAGCTCTACTTTATTACTTTTAGCACTCTTTTCTAACTCTGGCTCTACCGGTGGAAAAATCGATGTATAAACTACGAAAAAAATTACTGACAATAGTACTGCAACTATTAATCTCTGATTTGGTGTCATTTTGTCAAACACAAACTACCCTTTATATGAAAAATTTTTTATAATGTAATAACGGCCTTTTTTATTTGGGACCAACCAATATTTTATAGAATCTATTCCCAGCTTTGCGGGCTTACAAGAGAGCTTATCTAGCAGTGGATACTCTATCCCACCCTCAAATAATTGATTACAACGTAGTATTCTAGTAAAAGAGTGGTAAAAAGCACTTGAAAGTGAATTGTTTTCGAAATTTAAACGTGCAAATTCGCTACATGTTGGGTAGTATCTACAAGATCCAAAGCCAATAAGTGTAAAAAACTTCTGGTAAAGCCACATTAACTTAAGCAGGGCAGTTTTAATCATTAGAATTTTCTTGGAAAGTTTTTGCTTTTTTTAGTACTTTTAAAAAGTCACTGCTGAGTTGTTTATATGAACTATCGAAGAGTCCGACTTTTGCAACAAATACATATGAGCCGTCTTTGAGAGAATCGGAGTGTTCACAAAAAAGAGCTCTAAGTCTACGTTTAGCTCTATTTCTTTTAACAGCATTACCTAACTTCTTAGTTGCGGTAAAACCTACTTTGTGAATTCCATTTTGAGGAAGAAAAAAAAGTACAACACCGTTTGAGTGTTGATTTTTTCCCTTGTTGTAGATATACTGAAACTCTTTGTGCTGTTTCAGCGTGTTGAATCCGCCTAAACTGACAATCTTTTACGACCTTTTGCACGACGACGGCTTAAAACGTTACGACCATTTTTAGTTGCCATACGAGCTCTAAAACCATGAGTTCTTTTTCTAGGTGTATTATGTGGTTGGTATGTTCTTTTCACGACATATCCTTATTTAAAATTAAGTCCGAAATAATACATAAGATTTACTTAAAAGGTCATTAAGGAACCAAGATCTCTAAATGTACCCCAATTGTAACTATATATTAATACTTCTCTACTACAATTTGAACTATAAAATAAAATGAATTGGAATTAAAATTGCTATTACTAAAGAAATATTTTAAGAGAGATAGATGAATTTTAGAGCAAGAACATATATAACCTCTGCATTTAGTTTTATACTTATAACTTCTGCTTTCATTCTAAGTCAAAATAGTATTGATTCCAATATATCCAAAATAGCACTTGTTACTTTTTTAGTTATTTTCACATCTATGGTTTATTATATCTATACAGTAAAAATCTCACATAATATACTCATGTTACATCTCAAAGAGGCTCAAGCAGGTGAAAAAAGACAAGAAAACCTACAGAAGCAGCTTCTCAAACATAACACGAATTTAGAAAATGAGATATCAACAAAAGCAAGGGAGATACACGAAAAAAGATATACTAATATACTTACTGGCCTTCCAAACAGAAGTAAACTACTTGAAGAATCAACTATTTATAAATTCAATAAGATGGCACTTTTAAATATAGATAATTTTCAATCTGTAAATGATATTCACGGGGAAGAGATCGGGAATGTTACTCTCAAAATCACAGCCGTTTTCTTACAAAAGCAGATTGAAGACAAGAATCTGTTTTTATATCATGTTGGCGGGGATGAATTTGCAATAATCTCAAAAGAGGATAGTGATTTTAACAAAGAGATCTTTATTGAGTTTATAGAAGAAGTTCTTCAAAAATATAAAGATGCAGATTTTGTCTATAGAGAGAAAAAGCTTAATCTTATGATAAGTGCCGGTATCTCTTTTAGTGGAAGAAAAAAGATGTTAGCATACGCAGACATGGCACTAAAAAATGCTAAAAAACGTAATGTTCATATATCTGTTTTTGATGACCATGAGCTTGAAAAAATTCATAAAAGTGAAATGGAGTCTCATAAAAAACTTCTTCATGCACTTGATAATGATGATATTATCTCCTTCTTTCAACCGATTATTCATTTAAAAGATGCTTCAAAGCCTACAAAGTATGAATCTTTAGTGAGGATAGAAGAGGATAATGGCGACCTGATTCAGCCATTTAGTTTTTTAGATGTAGCCAAAACAAATCGTATATATAACAAAATAACTCAAGCAGTATTGACAAATACTTTGGATGTAGCCGCAAAGTACAATGTACCATGTTCACTAAATATCTCTCTTACAGATATAGATGACAAAAAAACGATGAAAATGTTTTTTGACACACTCGATAGCTATGATCACAACGAACTACTTACAATTGAACTTCTTGAAACAGAAGATTTTGTAAATTACGATGATGTTTATCAGTTTTGTGTAAAAGTACACTCTTATGGAATTAAAATAGCACTAGATGATTTTGGATCAGGATACTCAAACTTTGCGCATATACTCAACCTTCCAATTGATTATATAAAAATTGATGCCTCTTTAATCTCAAATATAGCTGTCGATAACAACTCAAGGATTATGGTTGAAACTATTGTGGAACTTGCTCACAGGTTAAATATAGAAACAATAGCTGAGTACGTATCATCTAAAGAGATTTTAGATATTATTAAAGAGGTTGGCATTGATTACGCTCAAGGTTTTTATATAGGAAAACCTGAACGTATTGAAGACCTGCTTAGTGCGTAGTCTTAAGAAACAATCACTTTTATTTCTGAATCTTCCATTGTAAATTCAACCCTGCTACCCTCTGCAACTCTTCCTTCTAAAATCAAGTCAGCCAATCTATCTTCAACTATCTCATAAAGAGCACGTTTAAGTGGTCTCGCACCATATACCGGATCAAATCCTGCTTCTGCTATATAAGCTTTTGCTTCATCACTAAGAGTCAGTTCTATATCCCTTTGCTCAACTTTTTTAGCAATATCTCTAAAGAATATATCTACAATATCCACAATCTGCCCTTGACCTAGAGCATTAAAGATAACAACATCATCCAAACGGTTTAAAAACTCCGGTTTAAATGCCTGTTTTAGTTCACTCATAACCAGATTATCTAGCTCATCGGATGCCGGATTGTTGATGATCTTATCACTTGCAATATTTGAAGTCAAAATAATAATAGTATTGCTAAAATCAACCGTTACCCCTTTGTTGTCTGTTAAGCGTCCATCATCCAATACTTGTAGCAGGATATTAAAAACATCCGGATGTGCTTT
This sequence comes from Campylobacterota bacterium, assembly GCA_039715155.1. Taxonomy (GTDB): domain Bacteria; phylum Campylobacterota; class Campylobacteria; order Campylobacterales; family Sulfurimonadaceae; genus Sulfurimonas. The sequence goes on from JBDLHW010000007.1 coordinate 11,136, forward strand.
TTCCACCTCATCAAACAAGATTACAGAGTATGGTTTGCGACGAACTGCTTCAGTCAACTGTCCACCCTCCTCGTAACCCACATATCCCGGGGCAGCACCGACTAGACGTGAGACAGCATGTTTCTCCATATACTCACTCATATCGATTCTAATCATCGCATCTTCAGAATCAAAAAGAAACTTTGCCAATGTTTTGGCAGTTTGTGTTTTACCAACACCAGTTGGTCCCAAAAACAGAAAACTACCAATTGGGGAGCCTGTATCTGAAAGTCCCGCTTTATTACGTTTAATAGCGCGTGCAACTGCATGTGTCGCACGTGATTGCCCTACTACGTCCCTGTTTAACTCTGCTTCAACATTAAGAACTTTATCTTTCTCGCCTTGGAGCATTTTATTTACAGGAATATTTGTCCATCTTGAAATTATAGATGCTATGGCTTCTTCATCTACACTGTTTTTAAGCAAGGTACCCTCATTTTGGAGTTTATCCCACGTTTCATTGATGGTTTTTTCTTCTTCAATCAGTGCTGGAATCTCACCATACTCTATCTCAGCAGCACGGTTAAAATCAGATGAATTTTTGGCAGTTTGCGCATCTCTGCGTTTAACTTCTATGTCATGCTTAATGCTAGATATTTTCTCAAAAACTTCTTTTTCATTTTTAAACTGTGCTTCTAGATTTCTTACTTTCTCATCAACATCAGCCAACTCTTTTTCAATCTCAGTAAGTCTTTTAGAGTTTGATGGTGTATCCTCCATCTTAAGAGCCTCACGTTCGACTTGAAGTTCTGAACTAAGACGCTTCGCTCCACTCAATACATTTGGCTCTGATTCTATCTGCATTTTAAGTTCTGCTGCTGCCTCATCAATTAAGTCAATGGCTTTATCCGGTAAGAATCTATCCGCTATATATCTATCAGAAAGACGTGCAGCCGCAACTAAGGCACTGTCTGTAATCGTTACATTATGGTGAGTCTCTAAGCGCTCTTTAATCCCACGAAGAATCTGCAGTGACTGGTTTACAGTCGGCTCATCAAGGTTAATAGGTAAAAAACGTCTTTGAAGTGCCGCATCTTTTTCAAAATACTTTCTATACTCTTTTAACGTTGTAGCACCAATAGTATGAAGTTCTCCACGTGCCAAGGCTGGCTTTAAAATATTTGCAGCATCCATACTACCCTCACTCGCTCCAGCCCCAACAATAGTGTGAATCTCATCAATAAATAGAATAATATTTCCACTCTCTTTTACCTCATCTATTACAGCCTTAAGTCTATCTTCAAACTCACCACGATATTTTGCACCAGCAATCAGAGCGCTCATATCTAATGCTATAAGACGTTTATTTTGAAGTGAGGTTGGAATATCCCCGCTTTGAATTCTTTGTGCAAGACCTTCAACTAAAGCTGTTTTACCAACTCCCGGTTCACCCAAAAGCATAGGGTTATTTTTAGTCTTACGGATTAGAATCTGCATCATACGTGTAATCTCTTCATCACGACCAATTACAGGAGAGAGCTTTCCTTCCGCAGCCTCTTTTGTTAAATCAATCCCATACTTATCTAAACTCTCCAGAGTCTCATCAGCACTTTGAGAATCTATTTTAGCTCCCCCACGTGAAGCTTCTAGATTTTTTGATAACTCCATTACATCTATATACTTTGGCAATATAGTTGAGAACGGTTCTGTATTTAAATTTGCCAATATATATGTATCTACAGCTAAATATGTGTCACCATTTTTAGTCATAAGTCCAGCACCACCCTCTAGAGTCTGAACAAAGTTTTTAGAAAGCCTGATGTTCTCTTTTGATACCTGTGATGATTTTGGCAACTTCTCAGTCAAGCTTTTAATATCTAACTCTATTGCTACCTTATCTATGTTCATCTTGTTAAACATCTGGTTCAGTAGAGAATTTGAGTTAGTTAAAAGCGCCCAAAGGAAATGTTCAACCTGCACTTCCTGATTTTTATTGTGCAGAGCTAAAGATATCGCACTCTCTATAGCTTCAGTCATATTGTGTGTTAATTTTTCAAATATATTATTCATAATTCTAAATCCTTCTCAATTTATATGTAGTTATTATACCTAATTGAGTCTACCATTGTCAAGTTAGTTAAGTTTTATCAGTCAACTTATTAACAATAGTAGTTTAATCAATAATATATTATAATTACAAAAATATTTTTAGGACCTATCAAATGCCATCAGTTTTAGAAGCAATAAACAACCGTTCATCAAAGAGAGCATATCTGCCAAAACCTGTACCAAAAGAGACTATTGAAGCAATTTTAAATGCCGCTGCACAAACACCCAGTGGTGCCAATATGCAGCCATGGACTGTTTATGCTATAAGCAATCAAGAGGTTTTAAAAAATGTGGGTGATGCAATCATTGAAAAGATGAATGAGGGTGTAGAACATGACCAGTTTATTCAATACTATCCTGTAAAATGGGTAAACCCATATAAAAAACGCCGTATTGTAACTGGTGCCGGACTCTATAAACTTATGGAAGTTGATAGAAAAGATAACGATACTAGAGTTAAAATGTGGCACGATAATTTTAGATGGTTTGGTGCTCAAAATGTTATCTTCGTATGTACTGACAAAGCAAATATCGATGGTGCATCAGGTGCTCTGATAGATTGTGGTGCTTATATGCAGAGTATAATGCTTGCTGCTCAAGAGTTTGGAGTTGACAGCTGTCCTCAAGGTTCAACTACTGAATTTGGAAAAGTTGTAGCACGTACTCTTGACTTACCAGACAACTTAGCACTTCTTTATAGTGTAGTTTTAGGTTATGAAGATAAAGATGAAAAAATCAACTCTTACCAGCCTGATAGAGTCTCAATAGAAGACTCAGTAACTTTTATCGACTAAAAAGCCCCTTCTTCTCATAGCGTTTGAGCATACTCTCATTTCCAGTAACTCCACCGCTATGAATATATAAAACTTCTTCATCTGTCTGTTCAAGCAGAGCTTTCCACATTCCTGGCGCATAGAGCAGATCAAATTCAATCCCGGCAGTTAAAAGATTCTCATAAATTTTTAAAAACTCTGGATATGGTTTGGCAAAATGATACTTTTTTTCAGGCTCTAGTATTATCAAGTTATCCGGAATTCTATATAAAGCTTGAATCTGCTCTTTTAGATACTTCACATCTCCAACACAAGGCGTCGTATAAACTCTATACTCTGGTAAGGATAGAGCTAAAAAAAGAGCTGTGGTACCTGTTCCTGATGGTGTGGCTAAGCTTTTAGTGTCTAAGTTAGATTCTTTGATCTCTTGCGCTAAAACCTCTAAACCGGCTCTTGCTTCTTCTAGCGCTCCACCCTGGTCTATTATAAATGTTTTCTCATCTAGATTTAATCTAAGTGAAGAGATAAAATCTTTATATAACTCTTCTTCAAGCTCAACATGCTTCATCCCCAGCTCTAGAGAGTGAAAAAAATTACCATCATTCTGCTGTTTTTGCTGAGAGCTCAAAGTTTTTGTGTAGTAAATAAACTCCCAATCTTTTTGCTTACACATTGCGGCAATTGCCAGCATAGCATTTGATTGAGTTCCGCCATATGAGATAATTTTTGTAAGTTCTTCTTTTGGAGTATTTAAAAGAGTATAGAGTTTTCTGTACTTATTACCTGCTAAGTGAGGGTCTATCAGGTCATCGCGCTTGACTAAAAACTCTCGTCCCTCTAATATAATCTTAGAGATCGGAGAGTTTGTCATAAAAGTTTAACTACTTGATAGTAGCTTGTTTTTGTAACTCATCCATTTTAACTTTCATAACAGACTTAAATTTTTCCATTTTTAGACGCTGGTCAATTACAGTTTTAACTTCTGCAAATTTTCTAACTGTCGACTCTTTTTTATCTTCTAGATAGATTACATGAAAACCAAACTGTGTTTTTACCGGAGTCTTAGTAACAGTTCCTTTTTTCATTTTAAAAACAGTATCATTAAATGCAGGTACCATCTGACCCTGTGCAAAATAACCTAAATCTCCACCTTTTGGTCCGCTAGGTCCTGTTGACTTTAATTTTGCAAGTTCTATAAACTTACTCTGTAGAGCATTTCCGCTAAGAGGTTTAAGTTCTAGAATTATTTTCTTAGCTTCTGCTTCTGTTTTTACAAGTATATGACGAGCGTGAACACTCTCTTTTTCGTTAAACTCTTCTTTGTTTTTGTCATAATAGTTTTTAAGTTCTTTATCTGAAACTTTCACTTTATCAAGTTGCTGTTTTTGCCAAACTTGAATAGCTAACTGTTTTTTAACTCTCTCTTGAACTTTTGCATACTCATTTTTAAACTCTACAGAGTTAAGTACACCTGTCTTTTTAGCATCCCCATATGCTAATTCTGTGCCTATTAACTGCTGAAGAACCTGTTGTCTAAATTCAGCTTGTTTATCTGCAGGCACTTGGTTAAATCTACCTTGAGTTGCATTCATTAACGCACTGTCTACATCTTCTTGTGTAATAGCTGAACCATTAACAGTTACTAGAGTTTGCGCACCTGAAAGTGTTGCTGCAAACAGAAGAGTATATAAAAATTTTGTTACCTTATTCATTATTATTCCTTGAGATTATTTAATTAATTCATAATTCTAGTAGGGTTATACTAATGATTATTAAACAGTTTTCAACTATTCTATTAAGCTTCTACTTTTAAATATTGATTCAATATATTCTCGAGTTTTTCACGCGTTAAAGGTTTTGAAATATAATCATCCAAACCTGCTTGAAGCAGCATCTCTCTATCACCCTCCATCGCCATTGCAGTAAGAGCGACAATAGGAGTTTTTCCATTAGGATTAAGTGCCTCTTTTATCTCTTTTGTAGCAACAATACCATTTTTCTCCGGCATATCAATATCCATGAAAACGATGTCATATTTATTACGTTCACACATTTTTACCGCTTCTACACCATTAGAAGCGGTGGATACTGATATATTATACTCTTGAAGAAGTATCTGAATAAGTCTCTGGTTGATTAAATTATCTTCCACAACCAAGGCAGTAGTTTTATCTTGTACTTTTAACTTCGTTTCTGCACTTTCGTCCATCGCAAAACTATGCATAGCGTAGAGGTGTTTAGCCATTACACTTGGATGAAGTGGCTTATGAATGATTTCATCCACTAAGTATGTAAGTTTTGTCTGAAGTCTCTGTCCCTCATCTAGTAAGATAACGACAGGGGCAGTTTTATTATATGAACCTAACTCAAACATCCACGAAGAGTCACCCTGATCAGCTACAATATAAAGAGCATCTACACCATCAAAAACAGTCTCATCCAAGACATTTGACTTGATAACATCGATGGCAAATGAACGCAGATATATTGTTAAGAAGTTAGCTTCATCGACTTTTGTTTGGTCAAGCAGTAAAACTTTCACTTTTTTCTTCGGCATCATTCTGTAACTCTGACCCTTAGACTCTCTAAAGTCTAATACAAAGTTAAAATAACTTCCCTGCCCCTCTTCACTCTGTATTCTAAGTTCAGAGTCAAGAAGTTTTACTAAACCATGTGAAAGACTCAGTCCCACTCCGAGTCTCTCATCAGCTTGATTCCCTGCATTAAATGGCTCAATTATGAGTGCTAACTGATCTTCAGCTATTCCTTTACCATTATCTTTGATACTAAAGCTTATACTACAGTCACCATTGAGCTGTCTTTTTAAAAGTTTAACTTCAATAATAACTTTACCGCCACGAGGAGTAAACTTTAAAGCATTTTGAGCTAAAGAATTCATAATCTGTTTGATTTTTCTTATATCACCATTGAGCTCTTTTGGTAATTTTGGGTCTATAAAAGATAGTACTTTTATTCCCTTATCACGACCAAGCATAGAGAGATTATAAGAGAGCTTCTCCATCTCCTCTAAAATACTAAAAGGTGCCTCTTCTACAGTTAGTCTTCCACTTTGCATCTGAGCTAAATCAAGCAGAGTCTCTATGTTAGCCATCAGATTTTTTGATGAACGGTTAATCATATTGAGATACTCTATCTGCTTCTTGTCCAAGTCTGTCTTATTTAAAAGGTCAACAAAGCCTAAAATACCATTCATAGGTGTTCTAAACTCATGTCCAATATTTGATAAGAATTTAGTTTTTAGCTTCTCTACCTCTTTTGTTTTAAGTTCTGATTGGTGAAGTTTACTGATATCTTGAAGCTCTAAAATATATATCTCATTACTACTGGCAAAAGTATGACACTTTGCGCTTATAGAAAGTATTGTCCCGCTGTTTATAGCTATTGTTACATCATATCCATCATGTTTGTACTTTTTTATATAGTCTAACCAGCTTTTGTCATCTTCAGTGAATATCTCTTCACTCTCATTTAAAAATATATCTCTAACACTATCATTCTCACGACGAAACTCTCGGATGTCACTATACTTTAGGGTTTCAAAAAATTGTTTATTTGCTCCAACCCAGCCATCTTTTTTTGTAAAATAGAGCATCATTGAGCCATTACTATCAACTAATTCTGAAAAAAAATCCTTCGTTAAGTAGTCACTAAACTCTACTCTATCTTCAGACTCATCCTCTCTTATAACAATCTCTTTCTTATTTAAAAACGAAAACATACCCATACAACTCACCTTTTACCAACAATTAATAACGTTTATTTTGATTATAGCATAGAAAAAGATAAAATTGCATAATAATAAAAAAGTGATAACTAAAGAGATATATTAATGAAAAAAGCGACAAAAAAAGAGATTATAGAGATACATAAACGGTTTATAGAGAGATATAGCGATGCAGTGACTGAGTTAGAGTATAAAAATGCTTATGAGTTAGTAGTAGCAGTTGCACTCTCAGCACAGTGTACAGATAAACGTGTAAATATTTTAACGCCGCCACTATTTGAGAAATATCCTACTACTAAAGAGCTTGCAGAGGCTAATTTAGATGATGTCAAGAAGCTCATTAACAGCTGTTCATTTTTTAATAATAAAGCAAAAAATATTGTTGCAATGGCCCAGAGGGTCGAAGATGTCTATGGTGGAGAGATTCCAATGGATGAGAAGGAGCTTCAAAGCTTAGCAGGCGTTGGGCAAAAAACAGCAAATGTTGTGATGATAGAGTACACTGGAGCAAATCTGATGGCTGTTGACACTCACGTATTTCGTGTAGCACATAGACTTGGACTCAGTGATGATAAAACAGCTCTAAAAACAGAAGCTACCCTGGTTAAAAAGTTTAAAGACAACCTTCATGCTCTACATCAGGGAATGGTTCTTTTTGGCAGATATATCTGTAAAGCAAAAAACCCAAAATGTGAAGAGTGTTTTTTAACAGAGTTTTGTAAAACAAAAGAGAGTTTCAAGGTTTAGGTATAGTAAGTGCTTTTATAAAATCATGATAAGAATAACTTTACTAATTTTAACGACACTACTTCTAAGTGGCTGTGTCAACAAACATGGAATCTCAGCAAAATACTACAGTGAGTGCAAAGAGTACTACGACCTGCAAGGCTACTACCACAAAGAGTGTGGAGAGGATGATATGATTACTTACAAAGAGATGGGTGAGCTTTTGAAGAAAAAGGATGACACGCCAAAAGGCAATGTCTGGTAACTAAATTAAAATTACAAAATAGTTCAAGGCAGTTTATTGAAGATTGGCTGTAGCCAATTGAAATAAACTAACGAAGCAATATGAAATAAGTTTACTTTATAGCGATAAATGTTGCGAAGTTTGCCCAACGAAACACTACTTCACAGTGAGAAAATCCACAGTTTAACGCCATTTTCATATTTTCCTCTTCACTATATGGAACCAAAACATTCTCTAAAGCCTCACGTTTTTGCATTATCTCATACTCTGAGTACCCCTGCTCTTTTTTAAAGTCATAATAGCACTCTATAAGATCTTTATTTAGTTTTGAGTGATGACTTATGACCTTCTCACTAAAGATAAAAACACCCTCTTCCTTAAGTGAAGATGCTATCTTTTTCACGAGCTCCTCACGTACAAGCGGGCGAATAAACTGTAAAGTATAGTTACTGATAAATACATCTGCCTCTTTATACTCATACTCTAATATATCTGCATTGAGAACATCCACTTTAGCACCGTAAGCCTCACACTTGCGTTTTGCTTGAGCAAGCATCGCCTCTGAGTTATCAAGACCAATTAACTCTGCATTTGCATCCAATGATCTGTGAATATTTAAAAGCAGGGATGCAGTTGAGCAGCCTAAATCATACAAAACACCATCTTCTTTTAAATTTTTAAGTGCGAAGAACTCTGTAATTTTTTGAGATTCCTTATAAAAAGGCACACTTCGTTCAAGCATATCATCAAAAACTGCTGCTACTTCTTCATCAAATTCAAACTGTTTTTTTATCGGTTTTGTAAAAACTTTATCATTCATATATTTTCCTAGTACGTAATTTTAACAAAATTGTTATGATATAATCTTCAATCATAATAATTATTTTAAAAGGTTTCAAATGGAGTTAGATATATCGAGTTTGATGTTGATTTTTTTCATCATTTTTTTAGTGATTAGTATATGGAAAATATACGCTTTTTTACCCAACAAAGAACTACCCGATGATGATACTACCGAGGAAGCAAAAAAAGAGTTAACAAATATAGTCTTAAATACTATCAAAGAGAGTGATGGCAAACTAAGTATTGACGAACTTTTTGTAAAAGTTGAAGAGAGTGAAGAGTTTGACTCAGAGAGATACTGGAGATTTAATAAAAACAGGTTAAATCAACTCTTAAACGCATACTACATAGAAAACCCTAACACTCAGAGTATTGAGGATATTCATAAAAATATATAGTTTTATCAAATTTAAATACTATTTAAACTTACAACTTATATAATCTTTGGATATACATATATATTAAAAGGGTGGATTGTAACTATGTTAAAACAATTAAGACGATTTAAAATAAGTACGGCTTTCTCACTTTTGATTTTTTTAACTATTGTCATAGTTACTACAGCAACTTACTGGAAGCTTTATAATGCAAATAAAATTCAATATAATAAAAACCTAAAAACAGAAGCAGAGGCGATTTTAAACTTTGCTGATGTACTCCTTGAGAGTCGTAATGAGAAGTTCTTTGGCGGTACAAATCACGACAAAGCCTATGAGGGTGAATCACAAGAGATTCCACAGGTAATTCAAAATGAGGTATTTAAAAGATTTACCGATATCTCAAAGGGAAAAGTATTCTTTAAACAAGCATCAAAAACACCTATGCTTGAAAGAAACAAAGCAACAGATTACGAAGAGACTCTAATAGACTATTTTACACAAAACAGAGATGTAAAACAAAAAGAGAAATTTATAGTAGAAGATGGAAAAGATTTTTATATTTTAGCCCGTCCAATTGCAGCAGAGAATCGCTGTATAACATGCCATCCGACATGGACTGTTGGCAATGTTATAGCTGTTGAAGACGTAAAGATAGATTTAATCGATTATATTGCTACATTGGACAATAATATATTTCTAATGATACTAAACTGGTTTTTAAATATTTTTCTGGTTCTGATAGTAATCCAAATATTTTTTCACTTTGAAATAAGCAAAAGAGTTCAAAGAGTTTTAGCGGTAATTTTTAAAATTGAAAATGGTAATTTTGTCTTAGATGAGGAGCTAAAAGGAGAAATGACTAAAACAGGCTCATCTCAAAACGAGTTTGATAGAATTATAAGGCACCTTAAAAAAACAGCAGACTCACTTCAGCCTGTAATTCAAAGTGTGGTACAAAAATCAAAAGATATCACATTTAATGCTTCCTATGCTACTGTAAAGGTAGGAGATAATTCAAACATGGTTAATGAACAAAACATAGTTGTAGGTCACTCAATTGATTATGTTAATCAGGTAAGTAGTTCAAATGAAGAGTTATTAACTAAAATGAATGATCTTAAAAATGATTCAGAGACATCTATAGATAGTGTAAATGCTGGTAAAAAGATGCTTGAGTCTAATATGCACTCTATAGATAAAGTGTATGAATCAATAGAAACTACAGTTGAATCTGTTGACGGTCTTAGAACTCTCTCAGAAGAAGTCTCAATAGCAATTGGAGCGATATCAGATATAGCAGACCAAACAAACCTACTTGCTTTAAACGCAGCTATTGAGGCTGCAAGAGCGGGTGAACATGGTCGTGGATTTGCCGTTGTTGCGGATGAAGTTAGAAAGCTGGCTGAGAAGTCTCAACACAGTGCTGTGGAGATAAAAGGTGTTATTAGCTCAATTGAGCAAAGTATTGGTGATGTTACAAGTGATGCTGAAGCCACTAAAGAGATATTTTCTGAGCTAAGAGAAAAATCTGATGAGTTAGAGAAAAAATTTACTTCTATAGATAGTACATTAAATACAACAGTAGACTCTATAGATAGTTTTCAAGAAACATTTGATACTCAGCTTGAGCAGTTAAAAGATGTGTTTGATGGATTAAGCAAAATAAATAGCTACTCTACTACAACACTAAAAAATTCTAAAATGTTTAATGAGGCTGTGTTAGAGATTATGAAAGAGAGCACAAATTTAAAAGCTCTAAGTGATGGTTTTCAGGCTGTGCTAAATCAAAGGATTGCAGATAGAAGTATAATATCTCCACCTGTTAAAATTATGATTAAGACTTCTCTTGATAAAGTGGAAGGATACCTATTTGACGCTAATGATAAAGGAGTTGCATTTTTCTTTTTAGACAATAAAATGCAGTCCAATCAAATAACGGATAAAACTTTTAGCATTGAGATTCATGGTGATTATGATAAAAATATAGAGAACAACAGATATCAAGTTGTATATGCAAATGATAAAGGTAATGGTAGACTTCTTTGTGGGGCTAAGAGACTTTAAATACGCAAATTCCATTAGCTTTTACTTTTGCAAAAAACTGTATCCCAGGTTTAAAGAACTTGATATATTATTGAATCGGAGGGTAGATGTTTAATAGAATTTTTCAAACCCTACTTATTACATTTGCGTTACTCTTTATTGGCTGTGGCAGCGGAGGAGGCTCCTCAAGTAACACAGATCAAGATGTAGATCCGATTGATATATCTGAATTTGACAGTGATGGTGATTTTATTCCTGATAACATCGAAATTTTCTTAGGCACAGACTCTAATGAGAGTGATGAAAACAGTAATGGTGTTCTTGACGGGCTAGAGACTACCGGCATAAGAGGAGATACATTTTTTGACAAGCAGTGGCATATCCATAGTCTTGGCACGGAGACCAACTATAGCGGTGTGGCGACAATTGTTGGAAATGATTTGGATATCTTAGAAATATATCACACATACATGGGATACAATCATGGCGATAATATTATCATCCAAGTAGTTGATACAGGTGTAGATAAAGACCATGAAGACCTGATTAGCAATATGGATATAAGCCGCTCTTATAATGGTGATGAAGTGGGTGACCCCTCTGCAGTTCCAGATCCTCCTGACTATCATTATACCCATGGTACCATGGTTGCAGGTATTATGGCTGCTCAGGCATTTAATGGCAAGGGAGTAAGGGGAATCATACCTTTTGCCAAGATATCAGGCAGTAATTTTCTTCAAAACCAATCGTATGAATCTCTATCAACAGCATGGCTTAACGGAGCAGGAGCCAATGAGATATCTGTGAGTAATAATAGCTGGGGCTCATACTATGATACTGACCTGTTCTATGAAGATCTTATGGAGGAAGGCACAAAAACCCTCAGAGATGCTAAAGGAAGAGTCTATGTTTTTGCCGCAGGCAATAGAAGGGAGTATAAAGGAAATGCTAACCTACAATACAGATTGAGCAACAGATATGCAATAGTAGTAGCTGCACTCAAACATGATAATACTCATGCCTCATATTCAAATCCTGGAGCGAATATCCTTGTTTCCGGATATAGTGGAGAGTACTATCAAATCAGTCCGACGATTGGTACAACAACTGATATGGGTTCATCAA